>JAIOHO010000063.1 GCA_019912905.1 Anaerolineae bacterium | reverse complement strand
GGTCGATATTCTGAAACGAGCTGATGAGGGCGACCACGCTGACGAACAGAGTCGTGCGGCGCAGCAGCGGCAGCGTAATCCGCACGGTCCGCGCCAGCCAGCCCGCGCCATCCAGGTCCGCGGCTTCATAAATCTCCTTGGGCAGGTTCTGAAGCCCGGCCAGATAGAAGATCATAAAGTAGCCCGCATCTTTCCAGATGGCGACGATCATCAGCGCAGGCAGCGCCAGATCGCGATTGATGACCCAGTTTTCCGGCCCGCTGTAACCAAACAAACGTAGTGCCGAATTCCACAGGCCGTAATCCGGTGTGAAGAAGAACAGCCAGATGGTCGCCGCGCTGACCATCGGCAGCATGGTCGGATAAAACAACGCCACGCGCGCCAGCCCGATACGCCGGACCTGACGGTTCACCAGCAAGGCAAACCCGAAGGCCAGCGCCATGCTGATCGGCACGGTCACGGCGGCATACACCAGGGTGTTGCGCAGCACCAGCCAGAAGGTTTCGCCTTCCGCCGTGCCTGCGTCAAACATGGCGACAAAGTAGGCCATGCCGACGTCGTAGGGGCCGCGAATGCTGCGGTTGGCTTCCTCGATTCCCGGCAGATTCAGGTCGGTCAGGCGGCTGCGATCCGGGCGACTGGGGTGGAAATAGAGCTGACTCTGGCGCAGCACCTGGGTGGTGGGGTACAGCGTGAACAGGACGACGAAAAACAACGTCGGCAGAATCAGCAGATAAGGCAGCGGGCTGACTCGCTTCCCGCGCCAGCGAAAGGTCCAGCTTTGCGCCGTCATCCGGTTACTCGCTCAGATCGGTGGAGGTCAATTCCATTCGGCATGGTATGGGCAGGGACCCGCATCAGGCACAGGTCCCTGCCCGATCAGTCATTATTTGTAGATCGCCAGGATGTCGTCCGCCTGAGTCTGCGCGGTCGCCATCGCGGTAGCGGGGTCAATCTCACCATTCAGCACGGCCAGAATTTCCGTGTGCAGGATGTTGCGCACATCGGCCAGGGACTGGACAGAAAACTCACGCACCGCCGAGTCGAGCATCGCGCGGGCTTCATCGGCCTGCGGATTCTCGGCGACATATTCCTGCCAGGCATCGAGTTCGAAGCCGCTGTCACGCGTGTTGTAGTAGCCGGACTGGATGCTCCAATCGACGGTCTGTTCCGGGGCAGTCAGCCACTGCACGAAATCCCAGGCCGCCTGAGCGGTGGCGTCGTCGATGCCCGCCACGAGGTACAGGTTGCCGCCGCCGGTCACGGAGTACGAGCCGCCGTCTTTACCCGGCACACCGCTGACACCCACCGTAAAGTTGGCGTTGTTCAGGATGCTGCGCAGCGAGCCGCTGCTGTGGACGATCATCGCCGCCGCGCCGTCGGTGAACGCGCCGGGCGCATCGCCCCAGTTGTCCTGAACACCGTCCGGGGTCGCGCCGTAGGTCTGGTACAGATCGACCCAGTACTGAAGGGCGTCAACCACGCCGGGGTTGTCGAAGAAGACGTCGACATCACTGTCGGAGACGATGTTCTGGCCGTCGCCCGCCGCAAATGGCTGGAACACCCAGTAAGGCCAACTGTTGGGGATCAGAATCCCTTCGCGGCTGTCGGTGGTCAGAGCCTGAGCCGTCGTCGCCAGTTCGTCCCAGTTGGCAGGCATGGACAGCCCCGCCTCGTTCAGCAGGTCGGCATTATAATACAGCAGCACGGTCGAGCGCTGGAACGGCAAACCGTAGAGTTCGGATGTGCCATCGCCGTCCCCGTCATAATAGCTGTTCGCCAGCCAGGTCGGGGTGAAATCCGCCAGGTAGTCGTCGGTGACATACGGGTCCCAGGACTGGATGACTTCCGCATTCCGCAGGTCATAGATGTCCGTCGCCAGCATGATTGCCAGCGCGGGCAGTTCGCCGCCGCCTTCCGCGACCGTGGACAGGCGGTTCTTCACGTCGGTGTAGCCCCCTTCAAAGGACCAGACAATTTCCACGCCGGGATTGGCGGCCATGTAGGTTTCCGCGTAGCCGTTCAACACCTCGGTAATGGGGCTGTCCACCGCAATTGGAAAATAGATCTGGACCACGGTGTTATCCTGTGCCTGAAGGCCCACGACGGACAACATCAGCGCGAGCAGGAGTACCACCATCAGCAGCATTCGTTTGGACATGATCGTTTCTCCCTATCAGTGGGATATTCCAAAACACGACAAAGTCACAGCAGGCTGCTGATTATGACACAGACATTGTGACGATCACAAGAAATCGGCGTTAAGAATCGTGATGAACTGTCGCGGGCAGCGCAGGTTTACGGCTGCGGCTCTTCGGTTTCGAATGCTGCCTGGGCAGTCTGTGTGGCATACACCGCCGCCTGGGTCGCGCGATAGCGGACCGTGGCGTCTGAGGTCGGCTGGACCGGCGTCGCAGAAGGCCCTATCACGCGGCTGCCGTTCGATGGCGATCCGCCCTGTGTAGTCGGCAGCACCGGCAGCGGCAGCGGCGTCCAGGTGTGAGTCGGGGTCAGCGAAGGCGTGACCGTGAACGTGGGCGTGACCGTTGGGGAGGGGGTGCGCGTCGCCGTCGCCGGGACCCGCGAAGTCGGTTTCTGCGTGGGAGAGGACGTCGGTGCTGGGGTCCGAGTCGGCGGCACAGGCGTGGTCGAGGGCTGATCCGGTGACGGAGTCCAGGACGGGATCACCGTCGGGGTCGAGGTCGCCGTCTCAGGCTGAGCCTCCGGTGTTTCTTCCAGCGAATTCACGCGCAGGCGGCCATCCGGCCCGGGCATGATCAGGGTGAACAGTTCGGCCCGCACGGGATCGGTCGCAGCCGTGGTCGGCAGGTCCTGCAAACGGGTTTGCGCCTGATTCAGGAACACCACGACGCGCGGCGCAGTGTCGGCATCGGCCAGGGTCATGGCATGTTCGGTGGCATCATACAGGTCGTAGAGCACATCGCGGTAGAGGATGCCGTGCGTTGCCAGATCTTCGGCTTCATCCAGGCGCGTCTCGGCCAGGGACAACCAGACGTCATCGGTCCCATCGAACCAAGACGCCAGGGCCAGCACGATCGCTTCCCACAGGCGTTTGACACCGTACAGCGGGTCCCCCGGCAAGCTGTGAGCTGACGCCGCGACGACACCACCGCCTGCACCCAGCGTAAACAGGAAGACGAGCGCCACCATCGCCGCCAGTCGGCTCAGGGGTGCCAGCCGCGCACGGCCTGCCGGCTGCCGCGCCGCAAGCATCTGCCCGCGCAGGCGCATTTCCAGCGCATCGAGGCTGCCAGCCTCCATTTCGGGCTGTTTCAAACGCTTCGCCAGCAGGCCAATCTGGAGGGCAGATTTCAGTTCAGCGGCATGTTCGGGATACAGGGCCAGGCAGTCATCGATCGTGCGCGCGTCCGACAGCACCGCATCGAGGCATTCATCGAGGATGATTTCAAAGGCGCTGTCACTCATGAGATTCCCGCTAATACCGATTCGATGTCAAACCCGGCGCGCGCCAGGCGGTTTGCCAGGGTCCGCAGCGCGCGGTGCTGAAGCGCCTTAATCGCGTTGGGCTGCTTGCCCATCAAAGAGGCGATCGCCTCAACCCGATACCCCTCCACAAAACGCAGAATCACCACCTGCTGCTGGTCTTCGGTTAATTCTGCAATCGCCGCCCGCAGCACCCGCGCTGCTTCCCGGCGGACCATCGGCGTATCCAGGTCCGCGTCAAACGGGAGCGGTTCGGCTTCCACATCGCTTTCGACAGGACGCCTGCTGGTCCGGCGGTAGTGATCGATCACCCGTGCCCGCGCAATCCGGTAGAGCCACGCCACCAGCGGTTTCCCTTGCTCCCGATAGCGGTCCAAACCTTGCAGGGCTTTGGTAAACACATCGGCAGTCAAATCTTCCGCCAGATGATGGTCGCCAACCCGGTGGACGATATACCGGTAGATGACCTGCACGTGTTCCCGATACAACGCCGCGAATGCGTCCGCATCGCCGCGCTGGGCCTGCCGCAGCAAGCGCCCTTCTTCAGCGCGGTCCACCGGGGTCTCTCCTGTGCGATGCGAATTGTCCTACGCGCGTTATCATCATTACCGTTCAGACCAGAAAAACGTTACGGGGTAGCAAATTTCGAGTATCTCAATGCACTCTTATCATACCCCAGGCTGCGCGCCAGAGGACTTAATGGAACGCTTGAATGTCCGAACCGTGCGGCCCGATACGGGTGGGGAAATTCTCGATTCAAAGCCGAATTGTGCCCGGCGTGTCCTCTAGGCCTTTATCCCAACCAGGCCCCAGGCGGTTTTGGTCGCTTGCGCCTCAACACTTTTTTCGCCATAAAGCCGCCGCGCACACCATACCGTGATCTGTGCGAAATCCCGGAACTGCGCTTTCGGATTCAACTGGTCATCCTGCATTGCGGCATACCAGATGCGCCCGGCGCGTTCCCAGGCATAGCCTGTCAGCGTGACGGCCAGAAGATAGAAGGCGCGGCTGGGGATGCCGGAGTTGATGTGCGCACCGCCGTTATCGTAGGTCACGCGCGCGTAATCCTGCATGTGCCCTGGCTGCGGGTCCTTGCCGAGAACCGGGTCATCATAGGCAGATCCGGGCGCTGCCATGGAGCGAATCGCGATCCCATGAACTGCGGGCGTAAATAGCCCTGCGCCGAGGAGCCAATCGGCTTGAGCGGCAGTCTGTTTGAGCACATATTGTTTGACCAGGGTCGCAAATACGTCACCCAATGATGAGGTC
>JAIOHO010000664.1 GCA_019912905.1 Anaerolineae bacterium | reverse complement strand
CAGCCGCCCCTCGTGCGCCGTCAGGCTGGTCGTTAGGCCAGCGCGGGTTCCTGCGCAGGCACGACTTCGACATCCAGCGAAACCTTAATTTCCTTGCCCACCATGACACCGCCGCCTTCGACCACCATATTCCAGGTGAGGCCGAAATCTTCGCGGTTGATCGTGGTCGAGCCATGGAAACCGGCCACTTTCTGACCGAAGGGGCTGTTGATGATACCCAGCAGTTCGGCATCCACCGTGACCGGGCGGGTCACGTCGCGAATGGTCAGATCACCGACCACGCGTGCCTTGTCGCCGCTCACCTTCTCGATTTTCGTGCTCTTGAAGGTGATAGTCGGATATTTCTCGGCATCCAGGAAATCCGCACTCTTGAGGTGATTGTCACGGTCCTTGACGCCCGTGGACGCCATCTCGGACACCTGGATGACGGCTTCGACGGAAGCCTTCTCCGGCTGGTCAGGATCAAACTCCAGGGTCCCGGTCACGTTCTTGAAGCCGCCGCGCACGGTCGAAACCATCATGTGCCGGACGGCGAATTCTGCCGAACTGTGGGTGGGGTCGAGCTGCCACTTTGCCATTGCTACCTGCTCCTTGTGTCGAGTCCGCCCTTGCGAAGCGGACTTGAGTCCGTTTAACAAGCAACAGGATACTGCAAAAGGCGCGCTCTGTCTATAAGAGCTTGATTAGAAATGGACTATAGTCCGTTTAGCTGGTCAGCAGTTCCAGAGTCATCTTGAGGCCATCGATGATGCGGTTGGCATCGTAGCTGAGGGCACGTTTCTGAAAGCGGAGCGTGCGCACGTCCGTCATGACGTAGAGCATGTCGGTCATATAATCGAGGTCGGTGGCAAGCGGCGGCTGAACCCGATTGAGCAGGCCGCGAATCGTCTGCCGCCACCAGAGATGCGCCGGGGTATCCAGTAGCGACAGATCGCCCGCCGCGACGCACAGCAGCCCTTCATTGCGATCGACAAAGCGGACCACCTGCTCCAGAAACCAGGCCAGGTCGTCCAGGGGAGCATGGTGACCCTGCAAGCGGCGCAGCGCACGCATCTGAAGGTCACGCATATCCTGGTCCAGCAGTTCGTGTGCCAGGTCGGACTTGTTCTTGAAATGCCGGTAGAGCGTGCCTTTACCGACGCCTGCCGCTTCCGCAATGGCGGACATCGACACGGCTTCCAGGCCCTGTTCCGCGAACAGGCGCTGAGCCGTTTCCAGGAGCAGGGCGTGATTCTTGACGGCGTCGGAACGGGTAGGCCGGGAATCATCCGGGAGAATGAGTGGGTTATCCATATATTTCATTATATAACATCCGCCCATAAAAACCGAGTCGTCCTTTCATGATAAGCAGAATCGAGCGGGCAGCAGCCCACCCTCATCCTCCGTTCACCCGACTGCAAGCAGACGCGGGACAGGCAGCCCGTTAGGGATGGGGCGCGCTGGAAAAGGGCGCTGGTCGCAGCAGCATCCACACCCCTGATTTCAGGACTGCGGATGCTGTTCGAAGATGGACAGACGATCCAGGGTCCGGTCCGCAGATTCAGCGGGCGATCACGCGCAGCGGTTTGATGCGGTAATAGACTCGCGTCTCAACCTCACGCGGCGGTGCTTCCAGGCCATAGCGCTTGGGCGTGCCGCGATACTTGAGCGACAGGGCGTTCATATTGTCGCCGGTCTCATCCACGACGATTTCCTCAACCACGCCGCGCACTTCGAGATAGCGATAAGGGTTCTTCGGGTCGATCGCCAGCACCGTCACTTTCGGGTTGCGGCGGATATTCCGGTCCTTCTGGCGGCCCTCGCCCACATTGACCAGGAGGTGTGTACCGTCATAATCCACCCAGACGGGCGTGGCCTGGGGCTGGCCGTCGGGCATCAGCGTCACCAGCGTAACGGTGACGGCCTCGGTGAGCAGGTCAGTATGCGAATCGGGAATCATCAGGCTGTGACAGCTCCTCTTTATACGTCGAGTGTCCCGGCAGTCCTGGCCCGCGCAAGCACGACTTCGGCGGCGCGAATCATCGGCATGTCGATCATCTTGCCGTCGAACACGAAGACCCCTTCTCCGGCGGCCTGGTGCGTGCGAAACGCCGCGATCATGTGCTGCGCCCGCGCCACATCTTCCGCCGATGGCGTAAACACCGCCTGAATGACCTCCACCTGCTGGGGGTGGATCGCCAGTTTGCCGGTGAACCCCATGTACAGGGCCTGTTCTGTTTCGGACTCCAGTCCGGTTCTATTTTGCAGGTGCGGATAGATGGTGTCAATAGGCTGGATGCCGTTGGCCCGTGCATGGATGACGACGGCGCTGCGGCCATAGAACACTTCCCATCCGTCCGGCGTGCGGATCGCCCCCAGGTCAGCGGCCAGGTCTTCCGCACCGAAGATGAGGGCCACCAGCCGGTCATCGCTCTCGGCAATCTCGCGCAGGTTGACCACGCCGCGCGCGGTTTCGATGAGCGCCAGCAGCTTGATCGTGCCCTCCGGCCAGCGAAAACGACTCTCGAATTGTTCGAGCCGCTGGCTGACATCGCGCAGCTGCTGGGCGGACTCAACTTTGGGCAGCACGTACCCATCAGGGCGATAGGGCGCAGTCGCTTCGAGATCGGCCACGTACAGACCGCCGCCCACCGGAGGATTGATGCGAATCAACCGTTCCGTCTGGCCGAAATCGACGGCTTGCAGGGCGGCGGCGATCGTCTCGCGCGCGGCCTGTTTGCGACTGAGCGCGACCCCATCTTCCAGGTCCATGATGATCGCATCGACGCCGAGGGCTGCGCCTTTCTCGATTTTGTGGCGATCATCGCCAGGCATAAATAAGAGTGCGCGTCGGGGTTTCATAAATGCCTCTATCTATAGAAATATTTCAGTTTCCAGTGATCAGTTGTCAGTCCAATGCGGGACCAGGAACCACTCATCCGACTTCGGCCTGTCCTACCAATCCTACCCTGTTTGGACATTCCGCCCGCCACTAGATACTGCTAACTGGCAACTGACCACTTCAAAGCCACGCTCATTTTACTGGCATCGACATGCCGAAACACCTGCCATCTGGCCTGTGTTCAGGATGAAGAAACGCGCGGGTGGCTGGACGTGGGGGTTCCGTAGGGCTTCCATTGTGGTGATTTTTTACTATGATACGCATACTGACCATACGTCGAATCGTTCAACTGAACTGTGGATTATTGACCCATGCTGAACACAACCCGGTTTATTCCCTGGCTGACCCTCGTCGTCTTACTGGCCGCCGTACCTGCAACCCTGGCCCAACAGATCTGTTCCGCGATGGCGGACTGCGTCGTCGGCGTCGGCGTCAGCGACGCCATTCTGACTGCCTACCCGCAGCCGAATATCCGTGCCCTGCCCATCGACGATGCAGTGCTGTACGACCGCACCTATCGCAAGGTTCCCGGCAATCTGGAGATCTTCGACGCGCCCGGCGGCAATCTGGTCGATACGACCGGCTCCGGCTTCAGCTACGTGACGGTGTGGCAGTTCGACGGCGATTGGGCCAGGATTGAGGCCGACCAGTGGGTCCACCGCAGCGCCCTGAGCGAGGACGTGCTGATTTCGCGTTATGCCGGGGTGGAACTGCCGAACGAGGGTTTGCCGTACCCGATGGCCTGGACCCTGCGCCATCTGCGCCCGGCGCTGACCCCTGGCGGCGAAGCATCCGACCTGAACCCGTTCCTGTATCGCTACACGCGGGTATCGCTGTACACCTACGTCGAGGTCGATGGCAAACGCTGGTATCAGATCGGCAGGGATCAGTGGGTCCACCAGTTCGACGTCGCCAAGATCACGCCCATCGAGCGCCCGGAAGACGTCGATACCGACAAGTGGGTGGGCATCGACCTGTACGAACAGACGCTGATCGCCTACGAGGGCGACACGCCGGTGTTCTCCACGCTGATTTCCTCCGGCCTGAAGGACTGGCCGACCAACGAAGGTCTGTTTCACGTCTACATCCGCTACGACCGCACCGACATGAGCGGCGCGTATCAGCAGCCGGATTTTTACTTCTTGCAGGAAGTGCCCTGGACCCAGTATTTCGACGGCGACATCGCCATTCACGGCACCTACTGGCACGACGGCTTTGGCTACCGCCACAGTCACGGCTGCGTCAACGCTTCGATCACCGACGCCAGGTGGCTGTACGATTGGGCGCAGGATGCCTGGGATTTTGAGGCCGGGCACGGCATCAGCGTCTACGTCTACAGCAGCGGTGCCTACGACTCCTAGCCCCGGTACCTGAAGGTAAGACTCCTCTGCCCGGCTGCGGCCCCTACCCAGTCGGGCAAACTGGATTCAGGAATCGGCGCGCATGTGTCCATTATAAAAAGGGCGTCCTTCAAAATGGGGGGCTTCTGCCAGTTTGTCGCCAGGCGTTGAAAACGCCCGGTTGCCAGCTGCGGCGGGAAGTGCCTGAAGGCACTCTAACCCGCCCCAAAAGCCCCTTGTCAGTGGGCTTCCAGGCTTTTGGGCAGCCTGGAGATTTGAACTCCTGGCGATAGTAGTCCAAATCTTCCTCCCCCATGAAATGCACCGATAGAAACTTCCGTTGATTGCCCGCCGGTATAATGGCATAATCAACAGATTGACGAGTTGCAGAAAGCGGGTGAGGGCCTCATGAC
>JAIOHO010000062.1 GCA_019912905.1 Anaerolineae bacterium | reverse complement strand
CGCGCCCAATGTCAGCGCCGTGATCGTGCTGCTGGGCCGGTTGAGCAGGTTGACCGACAGATTCAGGCCGTAGGTGGCGATCAGCGAGTAGACGGCCAGATGCCGGTCCGGGTCGGATGCCAGGAAGTCGATTTCGACGAGGCCGCTGCTGGCGTCAATCGTCTCGCACGGCTCGACCAGCACGCCGTTGATGCGCACCGCTTCGATGTGCGTGTCCGGTTCCAGGGTGCAGGTATGCACGCCGCCGCAGTTGTGCGACGCCGGATGCCCGATGGCCGTGACGACGCGGTTATCGAAGGTCAGCACCAGGTCGTTGTCGATCTCGGTGCCGCACACCGGCAGCACCTGCCGGTTGATGAGCGTGCCGCTGCCGCCATCCTGCCAGCCGATGACGCGGAAGCGGTAGGTGCCATCGGGGAACTTGGTGCTGTCGATCGGCACGACCAGGTCGCGGTTTGCCAGCCAGAAGCGCGTGACATTCCACCCCGCCAGCCCGCCGGTCGCCTCGAAACGTTCGCGGCTCATGACCACGTTACGCCCGGCGATCATCGTCCAGTTGAAGGGTTCGTCACCCACTGCCCAGGTGCCTGTTTCCAGCCAGCGCCGCCGGAAATCGACGGTCGCGCCGCCGGGCATGGGGTTCCAGCCGGAGCCGTCATCGACCTCGATTTCCAGGTAATCGACGTTCAGCAGATCGCCGAAGTTCTTCACCACCGGGACGATGCCGCCGAAGGGCCGGTCGCCGTTATAGGTGGCGCTGCCGGGGACGACTCCACCCGGACGCAGATAACCCGCCGGGGCCGAGGGCGCGCCGACGTTGCCGCCGATTTCGTTGATGGTTTCGCCGCACACCTGCGTAATCACGATGCAGTCGCCATCGTCGCAGGGCGGATTATCGCAGGTGGGCAGGCAGCAGGCCAGTTCGTTGGCGACCAGCGTCACGCTCAGGTTCTGCGGGATGTTCCAGCGTGCATCGGCCACCGTCTCGTTGACGATCACCGCACCAGGAGTCATGCAGTCCTGGGTGACTTTGAAAATGATGTCCGGGGTGCAGTCCAGCCACGGATACCAGGGGTACCACGGCCAGATGCGCAGGGCTTCGAGCTGGGGGGCGCTTGGCAGCGTTTCCAGCAGTTTGGCACGGATATTGTCCAGGCTGCTGACATCCGCCGCCGTCAGGGTCTTGCGGGTCGGGAAGGCGCTGTCGCGCAGCAGCCCCTCGAAAACCTTCAGGCTCGGCTGCTGGGTCGTGACCGGGTCGAGTCTCAGATCAGGCTTGCAGGCCAGCAGGTCATCCACCCGTTTGAGCAGGATCGGGTCGAGCTGCCAGACGCGACTGCGCCACCACCACCACGGCCAGAAGCCGCAGCACCAGCGGAAGATGATCTCGAAGGTGCCGTTGATGTCGGTAATCGCACAGCCGACCTGCTGGGTGCTGCTCCAGACAAACCAGGGATCGACATCGAGGGCGCAGACTTTCGCGCCGGGGACCGGGCTGCCATCGGGACAGATCAGCCGCCCACGAATGGTGAAGGTGCGGCACCACAAGCGCCACCAGTACCAGTAATAGGGGGGAATAAAGACCGGGTTCAGCGTCAGTTCGTTGCGGTCGAGCCACTGCCGGACCGAGACGTTCAGGTTGAGCGTCTGCATGCCGAACAATTCTTCGGCAGAGGCCGCGCCAGGGCCGATCGCCACCGTCAGCGCGCCGGGGCGTTCTCTAAAATTCAGGGTGACCTGGGTCTTCGCCTGTTTATCAAACTTAAATTCGGCTTCGGTCGTCTGCCCGCGGCTGTCGCGGACGGCCACTTTAAGAAGTTGATCGGGTTCAAAATCGCTGATCTGCGAAGCGTCCAGCGGGATCGTGAGTCGGAAGCTGCCTGCGGGCTGCTTGCTGCTGCCAGGGTCTTTACGACGGGTTGACATCTCATCCTCCTGATTTGTCCACAAGAAAGCTGTTTTCGTGCGGAATACGGGTAAAGTCGGGGCGATCTCCTTTCGACTTATTTTGCAATGGGACTTGTAATGTTGCGACGCTAAAAAATGGTCGCATGGTAAGGTGTGTTGTAATGGAAGGGACCTGAAAAAGATCGCCTTACATCGAACATTACAAACTCATAGTAGCATTGTACGCCGTTTGTGCCCGACGCAAACCCTACGATCTGGGGGCTGAGCGAGCATCCGGGTCGTTTTTTATGCCATTTTTATGAGGTTCTGACCGGTTCTCAACCTTTGCACACGGTAGCATATTCCCCTACTCCTGAGTACAATGCGAAACCGTATCTCGCGCGGGTCAGGGGGCAGATTTGTCCGCAGGTCAGAATGTGTCGGTGGTGATTCCGGCTTATAACGAAGAGAAGACGATTGCCGGGGTGCTGCAAACCCTGCAAGCGATGGAGCAGATCACCGAAATCATCGTCGTCGATGATGGGTCGAACGATCAGACCGTCGAGACCGCGCAGGCGGCCTGTCCGACGGTGCGCATCGTGCAGCATCCGTACAACATCGGCAATGGTGCGGCGGTGAAATCGGGCATTCGGGCCGCGACCGGGGACGTGATCGTGCTGATGGATGCCGATGGTCAGCATCCACCGGAAGTCATGGCCGAAATGCTGGAGGACATCGGGCGCTATGACATGGTCGTCGGCGCGCGCGCCATGTCGTCCCAGGCAACCGCCTCGCGCACGGTGGCGAACACCGTCTTTAACCTGTATGCCTCGTATATCGTCGGCTACCGCGTGCCGGACCTCACCTCCGGGTTCCGCGCGCTGAAAGCGGACATCGCGCGCAGCTTCGTCTACCTGCTGCCCAACGGCTTTTCCTACCCGACCACGCTGACGATTGCCTTTTTCCGCGCCGGGTACGCCGTGAAATATCATCCCTTCAGTGCTGCCAAACGACATGCGGCCACCAGCAGCAAAGTGCGCCCGCTCAAGGATGGTTTTCGTTTTCTGCTGACTCTCACGCGGCTGGCGGTGCTGTTCGTGCCGCTGAAAATTTTCCTGCCGGTCAGCCTGTTTCTGACGCTTTCCGGCGGCGGCTATGTCATCACCCAGTTGATGTTCTACCGGCGCTTCAGCGGCTTCGGCGGTCTGGTGACGACCATCGGCATCTTCATCTTCATGCTGGGCCTCATCTCCGAGCAGATTGCCCTGCTGCGGCTGGTCAACAGCGAGCGCTGATCCATGACTCCTCAATGTGACATCTGCATGGTCGTTCACGACGACGTCATCCACGACAGCCGCATCTGGCGCGAGGCCCGCAGCCTGAACGCGCAGGGCTGGCGGGTGGTGGTGGTGTGCATCGCCCTCGGTAATTCCCACTTACCCGATGTGCAGGAACTGGACGGCTTTACCGTCTGGCGTGTCTCGCCGCGCATCTTCCGCAGCCGCGATCGGGTCCGCACCACGCGCAAGCTGATCCAACTGGCAATCGCACTGCCGACCGTGTTCCGGCGCATCCGGCAGTCGGGCGCGAAAGTTTATCACGCGCACGATTTCACCGGCCTGGTGATGGTCGCCCTGGCTGGGGTGCGCCAGCCGGTGGTGTACGACTCGCACGAATTATTCTTCGACCGCACTTTTCGTGGGCTGCCGCGCTGGATCGTGTCGCTGCTGATGGCCCTGCGCCCGCTGGAGAAGCGGCTGGCACATCAGTCCGTCGCCTTCATCGCCACGTCCGACAGCCACGCCGACCGGCTGGTCCAGAATCTCGACATGCCGCGTCCGGTGATCGTGCGCAACGCCGTCGATCTGCGTCGGTTGGGGGATCGGGCGGCGGTGTATCCATTTGTCGGGGAGCGCCGGGTGGTGGCGCACAGCGGCAGCCTGCTCGATGGGCGGCATCTGCCGGAACTGGTCGAGGCGCTGCGGCATCTGCCTGACGATATTGCCCTGGTGCTGATGGGGCAGGGGGCGCTGGCCGATAAGCTGATCACCCAGGCGGAAACGCTGGGCGTGGCCGAGCGCTTTGCCATCGTGCCGCCGGTCCACCCGGACTGCGTCGCGCCGACCCTGTCGCAGGCGGATATGGCGGTCGTGCTGCCAACAGCCATCAGCATGAGCGCGCAGTTCTCGCTGCCCAACAAATTCTTCGAGGCGATTGCTGCCGGACTGCCACTGGTCGTCAGTTCGATTCCCGAGCTGAAGCGCATGGTCGATACCTACGATCTGGGCCTCGTCTGCGACCCGACCAACCCTGCCGATATTGCCGAAAAAATCGAGGCGCTGCTCCAGCCGGAGACGCTGGCCCGCTGCCGGGAGAATGCCAAACGCGCCCGGTCGGACATCAACTGGGCCAACGAAGAGAAAAAACTGATTGCCATCTACCAGCGCATTTTCGAGCAGATCGAGGCCTAGCGATGGCCCGCATTTTATTTGACGTCGGCCATCCGGCCCATGTCCACCTGTTCCGCAGCGCGGCGCGGCTCATGCAGCAGCAGGGCCACACCATCCTGTTCAGCGCCCTCGACCGTGAAATCATCCTGGAACTGCTGGACCGCTTCGACCTGCCCTACAAAGTGACCTACAAACGCCGCAAGGGGCGCTTCGCGCTGCCCGCCGAACTGGTGCTGCGGACGCTCTCGACCACCCGCATCGCCCGCCAGTTTAAGGCCGACCTGCTGATGAGCTTCGGCAACCCGACCGTTGGCTGCCCGGCCTGGCTGCTGGGCAAGCCCTACATCGCCCTGACGGATACCGAGCACGCCAAAGAGCAGCACGCCCTGTTCAAGCCATTCGCCACCGTCATCGCCACCCCGGATGTCTTTAGCGCCGACCTGGGGCCGAAGCAGGTGCGCTACCCCGGCTATCACGAACTGGCCTTCCTGCATCCCGATGTGTTTACGCCCGATCCGGCCTATCTTCAGCCGCTGGGCCTGACCCTGGGCGATCCCTATTTCGTGGTCCGTTTCGTCGCCTGGCGCGCGACGCACGACGTCGGCCAGCGCGGGTTCACACTCGACCAGAAACGTACGCTGCTGCGCGAATTGTCGCAGCGGGGCCGCGTGCTCCTGTCGGTCGAGGGGGATGTCGATCCCGAATTCAGACCGCACGTGACGCCCTTTTCGCCGGAGATCATCCATCATCTGCTGGCCTACGCGGCGCTGTATGTGGGGGAGGGGGCGAGCATGGCTTCCGAAGCAGCGGTGCTGGGTACGCCATCCGTCTACGTCAATACGCTGACGCTGGGTTACATCCTGGATTTACAGGATCATTACGATCTGCTGTTCTGGTTCACCGAGGGCAGCGCCGCATTGGAGAAGGTCCGCGACCTGCTGGCGACGCCCGATCTCAAAGCGGTCTGGTCACAGCGCCGAGCGGCCCTGCTGCGCGATAAGATCAACCCGACCCCCTGGCTGGTCGATCTCGCCAACCACCTGCTCGAAGACCCGCACTACCACCCCTGAGGATCAGGCATCAGGCCTGCCTATCTGGAATCCCCAAGGACCCGCCCGTAAGCGGTTTTGGAAATCCAGGTACGGAGTCCAGAGTGCTGAGTGCTGAGAAAAACACCGAACAAAAAGAGTCGTGCGGACTCCTTGCTCAGCACACTCCCAACAAATCGAAATTGACAAACAGACTCTCTAAGTCCAGACCAGATAGCGTTGGGATATTGAGGGTGACTTTGCATCTAAAGACTCAGCACTCAGTACCCAGCACTTTTTTTGCTGTACGTAAAAAGACTGATAACTGGCGACTGACGGCTGATTGGCTGCTACGCGTACTGTGCCTGAAGTGACGAAATCTCTTCCTCGACGTTTTTGAGCAGCTTCAGGGTCATCTCCAGCCCGAAGCGCTGATCCGCCGGTTTCGCTTCCAGCGTGACGATCTTC
>JAIOHO010000663.1 GCA_019912905.1 Anaerolineae bacterium | reverse complement strand
GGATTACACCCACTACGGCGACGAATCCAAGTTCGGCGGCGGCAAAACCCTGCGCGATGGCATGGGCCAGGATGCGGCCACCACCCGCGCGGATGGCGCGCTCGATCTGGTCATCACCAACGCCCTGATCGTCGATCACTGGGGCATCGTCAAGGCCGACGTCGGCATACGCGACGGCAAGATTGCCGCCATCGGCAAGGCGGGTAATCCGAGCGTGATGAACGGCGTCACGCCGGGGATGATCGTCGGCGCGGCCACAGAGGTCATCGCCGGGGAAGGCATGATTCTGACTCCCGGCGGCATCGACGCGCACATTCATTTCATCTGCCCCCAGCAGATCGAGGAAGCGCTGTCCTCCGGCATTACGTCCATGTTCGGCGGCGGCACCGGCCCGGCCACCGGCACTAATGCCACCACCTGCACGCCCGGCGCGTGGAATATCCACCGGATGCTGGAAGCGGCGGACGCCTTCCCGATGAATCTGGGATTCATGGGCAAGGGGAATGCCTCCCGGCCCGAGCCGCTGCGCGAACAGGTGGAAGCCGGTGTGCTCGGCCTGAAGCTGCATGAAGACTGGGGCACCACCCCGGCGGCCATCGACAACTGCCTGTCGGTCGCCGAGGAATATGACGTGCAGGTCGCCATCCACACCGATACGCTCAATGAAGCCGGTTTCGTGGATGACTCGATTGCCGCGTTCAAAGGGCGCACGATCCACACCTTCCATACCGAGGGCGCGGGCGGCGGTCATGCGCCGGACATCATCAAGGTCTGCGGCGAAGCCAACGTGCTGCCCTCCTCCACCAACCCGACGCGACCCTTCACCGTCAACACCATCGACGAACACCTCGACATGCTGATGGTCTGCCATCACCTCAGCCCATCCATTCCCGAAGACCTGGCCTTTGCCGAATCGCGCATCCGCCCGGAAACCATCGCCGCCGAGGACATCCTGCACGACCTGGGCGCATTGAGTATGATGTCATCCGATTCGCAGGCGATGGGGCGCGTGGGCGAGGTCATCATGCGCACCTGGCAGACCGCCCACAAAATGAAGGTCCAGCGCGGCAAACTGCCCCAGGACAGTGAGCGCAACGATAACTTCCGGGTCAAGCGCTACGTCGCCAAGTACACCATCAACCCGGCCATTGCCTGCGGCATCGCGCCCTATGTCGGTTCGATCGAAGTCGGCAAGCTGGCCGATCTGGTGCTGTGGCGACCGGCCTTCTTCGGCGTCAAACCGGAGATGATCCTCAAGGGCGGTTTCATCGCCTATGCGCAGATGGGCGACGCCAATGCTTCCATCCCGACGCCCCAGCCGGTGCATGGCCGCGCGATGTTCGGCAACTATGGGAAGGCAATTACCAGCACGTCGTATACGTTCGTCTCGAAAGCGGCGCAGGAACGCGGCGTCCCCGAAGCGCTGAAACTCGACAAGCAGATCGCGCCGGTCGTGAACTGCCGCAACCTGACCAAAGCCGACATGATTCACAACGATTTCCTGCCGGAGATCGCCGTCGATCCTGAGACATACGAAGTGCGCGTCAACGGCGAGATCATCACCTGCGAAGCGGCGGCCACGCTGCCGATGGCGCAGCGCTATTTCCTGTTTTAGCCATGCAGCTCGACTCCGGCCAACTGCTGATGCTGCTCCAGTGGATGGACTCCGCCTTTCCAACCGGCGCATTTGCTCATTCCGGCGCGCTGGAAACCTATACGCAGGCGGGTATCATCCGCACGGCAGACGATCTGGCCCGGCTGATTCGCGTCAGGCTGAACAGTGCCGCCCGCACCGACCTGATCCTCATCCACGAGTCCATGAACGCGGCAGCGGTAGGCGATTGGGACCGGATCATGCAGCTAGACGAATTATGCGGCGCAGCCAAAACCACCCGCGAAACCCGCGAGGCCAGCGAAAAGATCGGGCGGCGGATGCTCGCCAGCATCCTGAATCTGAAACGCGACCCAGCCCTCGAACACTACCGGGACGCCATTGCCGCTGGGCGCTGTGTGGGTCATCACCCGATCGTGCATGGGTTAGGCTGCGCGGCGCTGAATGTCGAACCGCGGGCGGCGCTGCTGGCGTTTGCTTACGGGCTGGCGGTCAACCAGACCGCAGCCTCGCTCAAGCTGATGCCCATCGGACAGACCCAGACGCAGGCGGTCCTCGGGGCACTGGGTCTGGCGATGGCGGACGCGGTGGAGACCGCGCTGAACCGGACGCTGGACGACTTCGGCAGCTTTACGCCCGGCCTGGACATCCGCGCCGCGCAGCATGAACATCTTTTCCGGCGATTGTTTATTTCCTGAGGGAGCAGTCATGTGTAACGTGGACTATACGGAAGACTCTTTCATCCGGCATATTCACCCGATCCAACCGCTGGTCATCGGCATCGGCGGCCCGGTCGGGTCCGGCAAGACGACCCTGGTCG
>JAIOHO010000662.1 GCA_019912905.1 Anaerolineae bacterium | reverse complement strand
TGCTGCATCGGTTTGCCGTTTTAACCCTGGGCATCACGCTGGTGCTGGTATTGTGGCAGGTGGTTCAATCCGGTCGGGGACGTCTCGCTCAGCGGATCGCACTGCTGGCCCTGGTCGCATATCTGGCGCAGGCCGCGGTGGGCGCATTGTTCGTACTGACCCGCGCCCAACCACTGTGGGGTGCGGCGCATGTGGGGCTGGCGGCGACGACCTGGGCGCTGCTGATCGTATTGAGTGTGATGGAATATCTGAACCACCGGGCTTCGATTACTAGACAAGACACAAAGGCATGGCAGTCACGATCCAGAACCGTACCGAGTTAGCCGCGACTGTTCGAGCGTACCTCGAACTGACCAAGACGAAAATTGTCCTCCTGCTTCTGTTCACCACGCTGACCGCGATGGTGATTGCGGCGGCTGGTGTGCCGCCAATCAGCATCCTGATTCCGACCCTGATTGGGGGGATGCTGGCCCCGGCAGGATCGGGAGCCATCAATCAGTATCTGGATCGCGATCTGGATGCGCGCATGGCACGTACCGCGCGCAGACCGATTCCGTCCGGGCGCATAGCTCCGATCAATGCGCTTCTCTACGGCATCCTTCTGGTGACTACGGGCGTGCTGATTCTCGGCCTGTGGGTCAACTGGCTGGCGGCGGGGCTGGCGC
This sequence comes from Anaerolineae bacterium, assembly GCA_019912905.1. Classification (GTDB taxonomy): domain Bacteria; phylum Chloroflexota; class Anaerolineae; order Aggregatilineales; family Phototrophicaceae. The sequence goes on along the minus strand of JAIOHO010000662.1, from coordinate 7,385 downwards.
TGGCGGGTGCCCTATATTACGTGGTGCTGTATACCCTGGTGCTCAAACGCAACACCGCCGTCAATATCGTCATTGGTGGTGGCGCGGGGGCGATCCCCGTGCTGGTCGGCTGGGCAGCGGTGACTGGCTCGCTGAGTGTGGCGGCGTGGCTGTTATTTTTGATCGTCTTTTATTGGACGCCGCCGCATAGTTGGGCGCTGGCGATCCTGGTGAACACCGATTATGCCCGTGCTGGGGTGCCGATGATGCCCGTGGCACGCGGCCTGAAGACCACCTACCGTCAGATTTTGCTCTATTCGGTGCTGCTGCTGCTGGTCAGCCTGACCCCTGCGCTGGTTGACAGCATGCTGGGTCCCCTTTATGTGATCGCCGCCACGGTGCTGGGTCTGGGCCTGATCTGGATGTCGATTCGCCTGATGCGCATCTCGACCAAGGCGATCGCCCGCACGACCTACAAGTATTCTACCTTCTACCTGGCGATTCTGTTTCTGGTGATGATTCTCGATATTATGTTGTTCTGAAAAGGGAATCGCATGGAAAGCAAGCACGCCGCGCGCTGGCCGGTTTATCTGACACTGGCGCTGCTGGCTGGGGTGACTCTCACGTTTGTGGTTGTCTTTATCTCCGCAAGTGAACCCGCAAATGACGCAGTGCCTGTAACCGACACGTATGCCGAGCGCGTCGAGGTGCTGCTGGCGAACGCCGATCCTGCGCGCGGCGAGGCGCTGCTTGGGCCAATAGATTGTGCCGCCTGTCATATCCTGGCGGCAGAAACCGGCATCGCTCCCCGGTTCGACGGGGTTGCCACACGCGCCGCCACGCGCCGCCCGCCGCTCACTGCCGCTGAATACATCTACGAATCGATCACGCATCCGACCGCGTATGTCGTCGAAGGCTTCACTGGCTCCATGCCGCAGAACTTTGCGGAGCGGCTGACCGATCAGCAGTTAGGCGATATAATGGCGTATCTGCTGACGCTCAAGTAAGTCAAATCCCCTATGTATTTGGATGCCTTCACCCTATCGGCGCTGGTCGATGAGTTTCTGGATACACTCGTCGGTGGGCGCGTTCAGGATTCGATTGACGTCGATGAAACCGGCCTGGGTCTGGAAATCTACGCCCAACACCGGCGGCACTATCTGTACATGAGCGCCGATCATCAGACACCGCGCGTGCATCTGGTAGAGGACAAGCTGCGGCGCGGCCTTCCCAAACCCAAGCCCATCGGACTGTTGTTCCGGCGCTACGTGGAAGGCGGGGTGGTGACTCATGTGAGCCAACCCAAATGGGAGCGCATCCTCCAGATCGACATCGAAGGCCCAGAAGGGGAAGTGTCGATTGTCGTCGAGCCGATGGAAAGGCGCAGTAATATCCTCCTGGTGCAGAACGGCGTGATTCTGGAATGTGTGCGCCGTGTCGGGCCGGATGAGAACCGGTATCGAGTCAGCCTGCCCGCGCACGCCTATGTGCCGCCTCCCCCCCAGATCGGTAAGCTCGACCCGACGCGCCTGACGGCGGAAACCCTGGACGGCATTTTCGACCAGAATGACGACCCCAAACTGGCTGTTCACCGTCTGCTGTCGGGCAGGCTGCTGGGAATGAGTCCGCTGCTGGCAAAAGAAATTGTCTTTCGGGCCAGCCGGCAGATCCACCTCAAGGCGCAGGACGCAGACCCGGCGGCCTTGTTCGATGCACTGGAGAGCGTGCTTGCGCTGCTGGCTGACCGGCAGTGGCAGCCGGGTATTGCCGAAAACGAAAATGGGATTGAAGCCTTCAGCGTCTACCCGCTGCAAAGTATTGCGGGCTGGCACCCGACCAACAGCGTGAGCAGCGCGCTCTTTGCCTATTATGGCGCGGTGTTAGGCGATGATGCCTATCAAGCGGCCAAAGAACCGGTGCGCGCCGCAATTCAGGAGGCCCGCGCGAAGCTCGAATCGAAACTACATTCGCTGCGGCAGTCGCTGACTGATGAATCCGAACGCGAATTCCTGCGTCACAGCGGCGAGTTGATCCTGGCCTACCAGTATGCCATCGAAAAAGGGCAGACGGAACTCAAGGCCCAGTATGATCTCGATCAGCCGGAACTGGTCATCACGATCGATCCAAAACTCACCCCACTGGAAAATGCGCAGCAGTATTTCTCGCGGTATGAGAAGGCGAAACGGGCGCTGGCGGGTGTGCCGGAATTGATCGAAGATGCCGCGACCGAAGTCGCTTACCTCGATCAGTTGGCGATTGACCTGGATATGGCTTCCAACTGGCCGGATATTGACGAAGTGCAGCAGGCCCTGCAAGCCAAAGGTTACTGGCAGGGTAAACGGACCGGTCGCATCGGCGGGGGCAAAAGTGCGCCCCTGCGGATCGTGACGCCCGATGGTTTTGTACTGTGGGTGGGCCGCAACAGCCGCCAGAATGAGATGGTCACCTTCGATAAAGGCAGCGGCGCGGATTTGTGGCTCCATGCCCGTGACGTACCTGGCGCGCACGTCATCATCAAATTTGATGGCCGCGAGATTCCTGAGCCGGTGATCGAACAGGCCGCGCAGATTGCTGCCTACTACAGCAGCCGCAAAGCCGACTCGAATGTGATTGTCGATGTGACGCCGCGCAAGTACGTCAAGAAGATCCGAGGTGCCGGACCCGGCATGGTCACCTATCGCAACGAGACGACCCGCACCGTCCAGCCTCAGGAACCCGAAACCTGATCCTGTGCCGGGATCACGATTTGCTGCCGCAGCGCATCGAGGACGTAGAGCGCGCTGAGGTTGCGCAGCACGTACCCATAGGGCAGATTGTCGTCGGCAAAATTGGCCGCATCGTCATGGCCTCGCGGTGGCAGCGAGGGATGAACGCCGTCCAGCGTCAGGCTGGTCTGAGGATAGACGACCATGGCGGCGTGATAATCCCAGAGTGGAATATCTGCTTCCTGGGCGACTTCGCGGATGATCTGATTGAAGGCCTGCACCGTGTCTTCGTAACCCCGGCGCGGGGGGATCGTGCTCAGGACGGGCACCACACCATGATCGACCGAAATCTGAATGATGCGTTCGAGGTTATGGCGATAGGTGGAGGTCGGCACATAGCCGGTATCGTTGGTGCCCAACATGATGAGCGCAAAGGCGGGTTGGATCAGGCGGTATTCGCAGATCAGTGGGATTTCGGCAGGTTGACACTGGGTTCGATCCGCAAATTTTGAGAGCAGCACCGCCGCCGCATTCCAGCCTACCCCTGCCGCTACGGAGTTTCGGGTGAATGAATCGCCGGAACCGACGGGCGTTCGGCTGAAGTAGTCGATGACCGGCTGTAACCCCGGGTATCCACGGATATTATAAAGACCTTCGCCGATTGGGTGAAACATGTGCTGCGAAACAGTGATGCTGTCGCCGATTTTGGCGAAGACATCGGCGTGATTGCCGAGCGCCTGCCCCCGGCGATAGATGCGACGGGTATGATCGGATATGCCGGAGATAAGCCGTGCAAAACTCAGCGGCCTGCGTTCAATCGGCAGCGCGGCCAGATCAGCCGAGGTTGTGATGTATGTGCGATACACCCAACCGCTTTGTTCCGGGCCGTTGGTTTGGACCTGAAGCCAGGATGAGTCGGCGCTGCGGGCGGTGATGATCAGTGCGGTTCCGTTGGAAAGCAGGGCCAGCACGGAAAAATCCAGACCAGGGCCTGCGCGCAGCCGAAGGGGAGCGCTGCCGCTGTTCACGACACCCTGGGGCGGCGTATCGGCCTGCAACGCCTGGGCCATGTTGCCCGATAGAAGCTGCAAGGTGATAATCAATACCAGACGGAGTTTCATAAACCCTGGCTCGTCCGACGGATAGCCACAGATGCTAGGCGAGCGGCCAGAGTTTGTCAAGTAAGGAGCAGGTATGGTGGAGCAACTTTTTCATCCCAAACCCGGCAGCAAAGTCAGACTGTCCAATTTTGATCCTTCCGACCGGGGTGATTACGACCGGTCAAAGGCCGATGATGAAGAAGACGCGCTGGAACAGAAACTGGCATCTTTGCAGGAACGTTTGTATGCCGAAGGCAAACAGGCGCTGCTGGTCGTTTTGCAGGCGATGGACGCGGGTGGCAAAGACGGCACCATTAAGCATGTGTTCGATCGCGTCAACCCACAGGGAGTCCGTGTCACCAGCTTTAAGGCTCCGACGCCTGAAGAACTGGCGCATGACTTCCTGTGGCGCGTGCACAAGCAGGTCCCGGCCAAAGGCTACATTGGTATTTTTAACCGCAGCCATTATGAAGATGTGCTGGTGGTCCGGGTCAATGATCTTGTTCCGCGCGACGTGTGGGAAGCGCGCTATCGCCATATTAACCAGTTTGAACACCTGCTGGCGGACAGCGGCGTGCGCATTCTGAAATTCTTCCTGCACATCAGTAAAGACGAGCAGAAGGAGCGCTTCCAGGAGCGTCTGGAGAAACCTGATAAACACTGGAAATTCTCGACGGGCGATCTGCCGGTCCGCGAGAAATGGGATGACTATATGCGCGCCTATGAAGATGTGCTGTCGCGCTGCAACACCGATTATGCACCCTGGTATATCGTGCCTGCCAACCGCAAATGGTATCGCAACCTGATCGTCACCCGCACGATTGTGGAGGCGCTGGAGTCGATGAACCCTCAGTATCCGCCTGCCGAGCCGGATCTGGACAAGGTCGTGATCCCGGACTAACAGTCGCCCATACAGACATGCAGCGCGCGGGCGGTATCGATCCAGGGGTGATCGTAAGGGACTGTTTTTCGCTTGCCGACGATCTCATCCAGCGGGACAGGTTCGGTTCCTTCACCGCGCGCCGCCACCATGACGCCAAACACCCCTGCGTGAATCAGACGAGCGCAGGCCGTACCCAGGCGGGTTGCCAGCAGTCGGTCGGCAGGCGACGGCGTGCCGCCGCGCTGGACATGACCGAGAATCGTCACGCGTGATTCGAGGCCCGTGAGCTGTTCAAGCTGAAGCGTTAGCTCGTGGGTGCTGGAAATCTGTCTGGTGTCAAATTCGGTGAGAGCATTTTGGGCCGCCTTTTTAGCTTTTTTGTCGTCGGCTTCCTTGGCTTTGGCGATGCGTGCCACCATTTTAGCGCGCGCCGCCGCTGCCTCTGTGGACAAGGCCCCTTCGGAAACTGCAATGATGCTGAAAGGCTTGCCTGCACGACTGCGGCTGAGGACGGACTCCGCAACGACTTCAATATCATACGGAATCTCGGGTATCAAAATGGCGTCTGATCCACCAGCCAGGCCCGCGCCGAGCGCCAGCCAGCCCGTGTTGTGACCCATCAACTCTACCACGATAATGCGGTGATGGCTGTGCGCCGTGCTGTGCAGGCGGTCGATAGCTTCGGTCGCGATGGTCAGGGCCGTGTCAAAGCCGAAGGTGACGTCCGTTCCATAGACGTCATTATCGATGGTTTTAGGCAGGGTAATGACGTTGATACCCTTGTCGATGAGGCGATAAGCATTCTTGATCGTGCCGCCACCGCCCAGGCACACCAGCGCATCCAGATGGTGCAGGTTATAGGTTTCCAGCATGGCGTCGGTCATATCCATAACCTGGTCGCCGACTGGCATGCGGTGGGGTTTGTCGCGGCTGGTCCCCAGAATCGTGCCACCGATCGTCAGGATGCCGGAAAGAGCGCTGGCATCCAGGTCGGTGGTCCGATTTTGCATCAACCCCCGGAATCCCTGGCGGAAGCCAATGACGCGCATATCATATTCGTTCATGGATGCTTTGCCAACCGCACGAATGGCTGCATTCAGTCCTGGGCTGTCGCCCCCAGCAGTGAGAATGCCGATGGATTTCGTCATGTTTGATCGTCTCAAGACTCTGCGAATACTGTCTTAATCTTAACCCGGCTGGGGAAATCTGGCGAGTTTTATCTCGCGGCCCGGCGCGCCGCTTCAAGGACCTGTGCTACTGTGATGTCCCGCAGGCAGGGATGATACTCCGGGCTGTCATCGGCCCAATCGAGGACGCGGCACGGGCGGCAGCCGATGTCCGATGCCAGGATGAGGTGTTCATCCTGCGATCCCCAGGGGCCAAATTCGAGTGGGTCCGCCGGGCCATAGAGGGTGACGGTCGGGGTGCCTACCGCCGACGCCAGGTGCAGCGGTCCGCTGTCCGGCCCCAGCACGACTCGTGCGCGGGCATACAGCGCTGCCAACTGGCCGATGTGCGTTTCCCCGGCGATGATGCAGGACGGCTGCTTCATCCGGCTGGTGATACGTTTGATCGTCCCCAGTTCATGTTCCCCACCGGTGAACACGACGCGCGCATCCAACTGCTCGAACAGGATGTCGGCGACTGCTGACCAGTGTTCTTCAGGCCACTGCTTGACCCAGGTGCCGGAACCCGCATGAATACAGAAGATTGGCTGCTGGGGGGTGATACCCCATTCGGTCAGATACCCGTCCACGTACAGGCGGTCCGCGTGGTTTATGGGATATTCGAAATGGACGTTTTCGGGTACCAGTGGCCCGCTCCAGTGCTCCACCAGGCGCAGATTCTGAATCACGGCATGTTCATGCGTGTGTTCGATGGCGCGGGTCAGAAACGGCGCGGTATCGGGCAGATTGTAGCCGATCCGTTCGGGGATATTGGCGAGATGTGCGACCATCGCGCCCCACCAGTGATCGGGACGGAAGATGATCACCGCGTTGTAGGCGATGCGGCGCAGATGACGGGCGGCGCCAAAAGCCATCTGGTAAGGCGAACGGAGACTTTCGTTCGGCTCTCGGCTGAAACCCGGGAAAGGCAGCGTGAGGACCGTATCGATCTCCGAATAGCTGCTAAGGACCCGTGCCGACCAGGGGCCGACCAGGGCGTGAAGTTCCGCATTGGGCAGTGCGGCCCGCAGCGCACGAATCGCCGGGGTAGTCAGCAGGACATCCCCCAGGTGATCGGGTCGGATGAGCAGAATGCGCTGCTGCGCGGCGTGCCGGGCGGGGAGATGCGGCAGCGAGGCCAGCGTCGTCAGCAGGGCGCGGCGTATCTGGTGTTTGAGTGGTGTCGCGTGGAACGCGGCGGTCATACTGCGGTTGCGGAGGACGAGCGCGTCTCTATCCAAGGCCAATATCCTTGTAAGCCGCCAGCAGGCGCGGGATCAATGTGGTCCAGTCGTAATGCTTCGACACGATGGTTTGCGCCTGCTGTCCCAACTGCGCGCGGCGCTCCGGGTTTTGCAGCAGGGCAACCACAGCCTCCGCAGTGTCGGCAGCGCCATCCGCAATCACGAGCGCGTTTTTGGCATCGTCGGGCAGCCCGGCGGCGGCCAGGGTGGTCGCCACAATCGCGCAGCCGACGGTCATGGCTTCGAGAATCTTCAGCCGTGTGCCGCTGCCCATCCGAAGCGGCGCAACGTAAACATCCGTCGCCTGG
>JAIOHO010000061.1 GCA_019912905.1 Anaerolineae bacterium | reverse complement strand
TCATCAGCGATCCCGAAAGTTCGGTGGGGCAGGCGTTTGCAAAGTTGGCCCAGGTCGTTGCGGCGCGGGTGTCCGTACTCATGCTTCAGGATTCCAATGTCATCCCACTGAACATTATCGGCTGACCGCGATTCCAGTATGCTGTACTGCCAGGGGCGAGACCGATCTTGCCCCTGGTTCACTCATTCAGGCTCTAATCATCCATGCCGATGACCTGAATGCTTTCGTCACTGTCTCCCACCGGGTTATAACGCCCGACCAAGAGCCAGAATAGAAAGTTGAGTATCAGCGCCGCCAGGAGGCTGTAAACGAATTCGCGCCCCAGGTCACGAAAATTGGCCCAATAGAGTGTGAGCAGGCCCACGACGACCACGACCAGAGTCGCGATCCGCCGCCGCCGTAACTCCGTCCGCTGCACCAGGAAAAACAGCAGACTGAACAGGCCCGCCAGTAAAAGCAGTACGCCACCGTTCACCGGGTTGTCTTTCTCGTATGTCGTCTCATGCACCCATTATACCGCTGCCGGGACAGTTGGGTGACTGTTACAAATGGGATTTTAAGGTATACTCAAACTGCTCACGTATCCCCAAGCAGACTGTCACAGGAGAAAGATTACCGTGCTGGATATTCGGCTAACGGAAACAAACCGCATCGCGGTCATCGAAGCACAGGGACGGGTGGACAGCTCGACAGCGGGTCAACTGGGCGATGCCCTGACGAGTGCGATTGACGACGGGCTTGTCTGGATCGTTCTGGATCTGGCCGGGGTGGATTATATGAGCAGCGCGGGGCTGCGTGAGATTGTGTCAGCGTTAAAAAAAGTGCGCGGCGCGCAGGGGGATATGCGCATCGCCCAGGCTACCGAGCGCGTCTATGATGTGCTTGAGATGTCCGGCTTAAATACGATATTTCGCATCTTTGATTCGCGGGCTGACGCTATTCACAGTTTCTAGCTCATGGCCCTTCCGCGCAATCAGATCCGCATTCATGCTCGGCTGGAAGACATTCGAACGGCGATTCAATTCGTTCGTGAGGCAGGACAGCGGGCCGGGCTGGACGATCGAGCGCTGCATCACTGCCAACTGGCCGTCGATGAAGCCTGTACCAACATCATTGAACACAATTACGAGCCGGATCAGGGCGATCTGCGTATCAATATCCGCTGCGGTCAGGACGCACAGGTATTCTGGATTGAAGTGGTCGATTCCGGAAGGGCTTTTGATCCGCTGCAACAGGCGGCACCGGACCCCACCATCAACCTGGCTGAACGGCAGCACGGCGGTTGGGGCGTCTTTTTCATCAGGAAGATCATGGACGATGTCGTTTATGAACGGCGCAGTGGTCATAATCATCTGCGTATGAGCAAGCGACTGCCGAACGTTGAGAGCCAGCAGTCATCAGAGGGAAGCGAGAAGCGCGTGACGATCATTGACACGACGAACATGATGCGGATTATGAAACTGAATGGGCAAATCGATTCGGCGGCGAGCGACGAGCTTGAGAAGGTTTTTAATCAGAATCTGGATCAGGGGCATCGGCTGCTGATTCTCGATATGAGCGGTGTCGGCTATATCTCCAGCCGGGGCCTGAGGATGCTGGTTGCTGCCTGGAAGCGTGCCCGCGATGCCAAGGGCGATCTGGTGCTGGCCGGTTTGCAACCGGGTGTTGGCGAGGTGATTAAGCTGCTCGGTTTTGATCTGGTGTTTACCGTCTTCGAGTCGCTGGATGCGGCAACCGCGCATTACTCAGCCTGATGTCTCGGTGGGCTGGCTGCGCCAGGCGTTAATATCGTTCAGATTAACCTGACCGAATGGTGGCAGGAAGCCGTTAGGACCATCGCAGGCTGCCGCCCCTTCCTGGGGCAAGTCGCCACGTGGGGCCAGCAGCGGCGTTTCCGGGCTGAAATAATTCCAGGCCGCGCGTGAAATGCCCTCAATCAGCGGCCAGGCTCGTGTGAAGCTGAAGAAATCCGTATCCTCCCACACAAACACGGCAATCACATAATTGCGACCATTCGGCGGAAAAACGATCCCGGCGTCCCCATGCACATCTTCCAGCCAGCCGTTCTTATGCGAGATGCGGGTGTCCGGGGGGATTCCGCCCTGGAGCAGTCGCAGCAGATTGTTGCCGCTCATCAGCTCCAACATCTGGCGGCATTCATTCTGTGTGTATTCGCCATCCGGGTAGGCCGCCATCAGGCCGGAGCCGTAATTGGCACAGTCGTAAATCATCCCGAACAGCGTACCCAGGTCTTCTGCCGTCGTCTGGTTATAGGGGTCCGGGCGGGTGTTGAAGTTGGGGTTCGGCGCTGTGCGCGGAGCCGCGATGCTGCCGAACTGCTGATCTCCCGTGCCGATCACGAACGGGGCAGTGATAAAGGTGTTGCGTGCCCCCAGATACTGGGTGTTGGCATCGACATCGGCCAGACCTTTGAAAATATCGCTGCCGCCGCCGATGATCTGCATGATCAAGTTGGAGGACGAAGTGTTGCTGCACAGCAGCGAATTTGCCATCAGGAAAGCTTCTTCATCCGTCGGAGCCAGCGCCAGCGTACGATAATAATCGATGAGGATCGGCACTTTCATCGTGCTGGCAGCGGATACCGCCACATCGCCATTGAGGTTGATTTCTTCGCCGGTTTCCAGGTCCATGATGTAGATGGATGCGAGCGTGGTCTGTCCGTCGTAGATGAAGCCCTGTGAGTCGAGATATGAGACGATCAAATCCTTCAGCGTATCAATCGTGATGAATGACGCGCCAGTATCGGCCAGCGGCAGATTGACACTGCGGTTCACCGGGTCGCGCAGGGCGGCGTCAATCAGCGGCAGGGCACGCCGGATGTCGAGCTGTCTTCCGCCAGGACCGGGCCGAATTGTCAGCGTCTGGGCATCGTAACCGGCCTGACCGGGCTGGCGGTCATAACGCCGACTGACTTCCTGCATGAACTGGTCGAGCAGGCTGTTCTGATAGCTGGCAGACAGTTCGACGCTGACGATGCTCCGTTCTTCCTGGCCCATCAGGTAGTTAAAGAACCGAATCCAGTTCTGAGCGCCGGCGTCGTTAGCGGAACGCGCCTCGGCCAGCATTGCGGCGTTGTTGCTGCGAAAACCGATTGCTGCCGGATCGAGCAGCATAGGGCTGTCTTCGTACCACAGCGTCACCGGGCGGGACAGCGTGCGTTCCCAGGCGGCTACGGCTTCGCTGGGTGTCAGGCCGCTGATGTCCACTCCCGCTACGCTCACCCCGGCAGGCAGGCGATCCTGCCGTGTACTGAAACCGACCAGTTCGTAGACGAACATGCCGACCGCAGCCAGCAGCATCAGCGCCGACAGGATAGGCAGGATGGGAAAACTCTGGCGGCGTCGACGCCGCGTACCAAGTCCGCTGAGGCTAGATGTCATAGCGCAGCCGTAGGGAGAATTGCCAATGCGCGTTGAATTGCCTGGTAATGAAAAGAATGCAGACGGGGCAGTTCCGGCGGGTCAGTCCAGCGGTAATCAAGCAGTTCCAGACTGAGCTTGCCGACGTCGCCGCGCATCGTGCATAAGAATGCCAGATCGACATGATCGCCGAAATCAATCTTCGCCAACAGCACTGGCCCGACTTCGACATCCAGTTCCAGTTCTTCCCGCAGTTCGCGCCGGACTGTCTCCGCTGGGTCTTCATGGCGATCTACCCAGCCGCCGGGCAGACCCCAGGGATTATGGGGGTGAAAGACATGTTCCACCAACAGCACCTGGCCCGAATGATTAAACACCACGCCGACCACTCCGGCGGTAAATCGAGGTTGGCGGATGCGCCACACGATCCGGCCCATATAGACCAGCCAGGGCGCACGCCGAACGACGATCGCGATCTTGCGCCAGAATGTATTTTCCGCCATCATACTTCCATACACCATCGTGGGCTTTTGCCCGATGAAACAGTGTAGCCGAGTCAGCGCCGCGCGTCAACCAGGGCAAATTGTCCTCTAATCTGGGATTAACGCTAGAAATACGCGAACTATTTTTCGATTGTGCTATACTTGAC
>JAIOHO010000661.1 GCA_019912905.1 Anaerolineae bacterium | reverse complement strand
TTCCCCTTGAAACCGTCTATTTCATTTCCTCGCTACCGCCCGATGCTGAACTTCTGCTGCGTGCCGTCCGTGCCCACTGGTCGATTGAAAATAACTTTCACTGGACACTCGATGTCGTCTTTCGGGAAGATGATGCCCGTTTACGCGTACTCAACGGAGCGGAGAACTTTGCCATCCTACGTCGCTTCGCACTCAACTTGCTCAAGCGTCACCCTGCTAAACTCAGTCTCAAGCGCAAACGTTTCAAGGCGGCGTTGGACGATACTTTCCTTGCTCAGTTGCTTCAGTATTTTTGATGCGTTTGCCCTACTTCCCTTTGCGCTTTTTCGGCGCATCAGGGTCTTCGATTAATTCGTATGCCGCACCATATTCCCGGATCACCCGCTCGCGCATCGCCTCTAACTGGTCTTCAGGAACGGCGAACTCCGTCGCTGAATAATCCCAATCCCGTGAGCGAATCAGGTCACGTTCAAGCTTTACAAAACACTCATCACACAGGCTCCGGTCATTAACCGGACGGAACAGATCACAGCCTGTACAGATCGTGTCGATGATGATCCCGCCATCATGTTCATCTTCGAGATGATCCATAACATCCTCTTACGGCATTTGATGGATTGCATTTATCATAGCATTGATAATCCAGATGTCCTCGCCCCATAAAATAGGCTCTGGTGCGAATTTCGTGCTGCTCAAGGTTTATAGCAAACACGAATGCGCAACAAATCAAGATTGGCGCGTCCATACATCTGGCGTTTGAGGAGTTTCAGGCGGTGAACTTGCCCTTCAGTTTGGCCATTGCTCCAGTCAGTTGAGAGAGCGGCTCGAACGGCCTCGTAATCTTGCATAAGTGATTGGGCAAAAAGCTGACAGGCCTGAATGTGGCTTGCCTCACAGGACTGTAGCCAGGCATCGAATGCTTCGACATTGCGTTGGCGGATCATTCCCCCGAAATCCTGAACCAGCGTGTAGAGTTGCTGCAATACAGGGATGCTCATGAGAACGCCAAGCAGGTAGATATCGTCATCTGTCAAGGATTCGGGTTGTGCGGTCAGCAAGCGTAAGCAGATGTCCCGTCCAGGCAGACGACCTGGTGGGAACGCCTCCGTTGTGCGGGTTCGCTGCTTGTTGAAGCCGGTGATCCACTTGCTGACCTGGCTGTAGCTTCCCGTGTATCCCTGCTCAATAAGGTCTTGCCATAGTTGCTTGGCAGGGACTTTGTGTGTTTCCATCTGGCTGTTGAGATAATCCAAATAGGGGTCCAGCTGGCTGAACCGTGAGATTGGCTGGCGCTCCGGAAATTCAGTCGCGTTGTAAAGCGCCCGAACCATCCCGCGACTGAGGCTTAGAAGGCGTGCAATTCGGCGTTGGCTGTATCCTTTGTGCTTCAGATACTGGACTCTACTATAGCGTTTCTGGTGTTGCTCACGATTAAGCTGTTTTTGTGTCTCATCCCCTGATGATCGAGGAAGCGGTAGTTTCTGAGCGGCTGCTGTGGGTTTTGAGATGCGAACTTGTGTCCATTCGTCACGCAATGCACGTTGTGCCATCTCTGTGAGGTTTTTCAACAAATGCCACCGATCTGCAACTTGACAGGCTTGTGGCGCGCCCGCCGTGATGCCATTCGCATACTCTGTAGATCGGTCGCGTGTCACAATCTCAACCGTTGGATGCTGCTGAAGCCAGCGCGCAACCGTCTCCGCTTCGCGATCTGGCAGCAGATCTATGACACGATGATCTTCCAGGTCTACCAGGATGGTCCCGTAGGTTTGTCTGCGCTTTTTTGCCCAGTCATCTACACCAAGAATACGCACTGATTGGGTAACAGTGGTATGAACGCGGCGAAGCAACCGAAGAATACTGTGGCGCGATATGGGTATCTGTAGTTTGTGTGCAAGTCGGCAACCAGCTCGCCCGCCAACAACTTGCCCTACATGCCAAATGACATCTGCCAAACGCTTGGTGTGCCGCGAGTAGCGCACCGTTAGTTGCGGGATTCCTTCAGCAAATGTAAGACGTTTGCAGTCATCCTGCTGACAACGGATCCGCTTGACACGGACACGAAGCTGGACAGCAAATTCACCAAGCGGCAGATCCAGCAACTGTCGCTCATAGTAGCTGTGGACGCGCTGTGTACCCGCACCACATGATGGGCAGCATCCATATCTTGACTGACTCTCGACACAAACATGAACACCACTGGTCGTGTGCTGCACTGATGTCACGATGCATCCCGGTATTTTCAGCTGATACCCCGCCGCTGCTTGATCCTCTGCTAAGAGCCAAAGCAGTCAATTGTGTCGTAACAGCACGAAATTCGCACCAGAGCCTTTTATGGGCCGAGGACAGATGCTGATCAATATATTCTCCGCCTCGATATCTCCGATGGCACACTGAACTGCGCGATCCGCATCCCGGAAGCGCTGAATGTCGCGCGTTCTGATGGGATCTACATCACAGCCGACGATAGTACTCTGTATTTGGTTGATTCTCAGGGACCCTTGTTCGATGGCTTCTCGATGTATGCAATCGCCTGGACCGATCCGTGCAGTTGATCACTGGAACGCGTAAACCACAAGGGAAATGAGGAGCAGATACCGTGTGAATAGTAGTTGTATAGACAGGCGGATACTCACCCTCGTTGTGTGCCTGTTGGTCTTCAGCGGTGGGGTCGCCGCACAGGAAATCGAAGGCGATGACCAGTCAGCGATCAGTTTTGACTATTACACTATCGTTATGCCACTCTCGGAAACCGGATTAGACCCGGCGTGCATAGGTAAGGATGAAGCCTTCCTGCCCTTTGGCGATGTATTGGCCGTCCATTGCGATGAGACCTTCATATATATCGAGGCCTTTACGTTTGCCAATCACGAGATGATGGTGGGTGTTCCGTTTCAAAACCACTCGGACACTTGGATGGGTTAGAATAAAGGAGACTTTCCACCCATTG
>JAIOHO010000660.1 GCA_019912905.1 Anaerolineae bacterium | reverse complement strand
GCAGCGCGATATTGGCCTGCTTCGATCGTCCGCCGGTCAGTTCTACCACTCGGCTGAGCATAAACGGCGTGACGTCCTTGCCATGAATCTGGGCATGGGCAGCGTCCTCGGTCGCCTGCTGGATAGCGCGTTCGGCGATGTCATTGGGCAGGGCGTCGGTTTCGGGGACCGGCACCCCAATCAGGATGCCATGTCGGGACTGCAATCGCTGAGCGGCGGCAATAATCTGCGCGACCTGGCGGGCCGAGTCTACGCAGACATCGACCGGCAGCCCGCTGCTGCGCGAATAGAACGCCGGAAGGTGATTCGTTCCCAGACCAATCACCGGCACGCCCTGCGTTTCCAGCACCTCCAGTGTCAGCGGCAGATCGAGAATGGACTTTGCGCCGGAGCAGACCACCGCGACCGGAGTCCGCCCCAACTCGATCAAATCGGCTGAAACGTCGAACGGCTGGCCCCGGTGGACGCCGCCGATGCCGCCGGTTGCAAACATGCGAATCCCCGCCATATGAGCGACGATCATGGTTCCGGCCACAGTGGTGGCGGCATGTTCGCCCAGCCCGACGGCAATGGGCAGGTCACGGCGGCTGCATTTGCGCACGCTGCCGGTCGGTAGTGAGCCGAGGGATTCGATTTCGTCCGGCGTCAGACCGACGGTGATTCGTCCCTTGAGCACGGCGATGGTGGCCGGGGTCGCTCCGGCTTCGCGCACGGACGCTTCCATCGCCAGAGCGGTTTCGACGTTGCCGGGATAAGGCAGACCATGTGTAATAAGGGTGGACTCCAGGGCGACGACCGGTTGGTGGTGTTTCAGCGCGGCTTCCACCGCAGGTGCAAGATAAAGGTCCATGTTTGATTCACCGCAATAAACGTTAGCCGCTTATTTTATCATGGCCGGGAAAAAGAAAAGGCCCGGACTGCGCGCCCGGGCCTGGAAAACCTGCTGAAACTTATGGGGCTACTCGGATGGCGTCCACGTTGAAGTTGCGCCGAGGAGCCTTGTTCTCAAGGATGATCTGGTGTTCACCTTCGCCCAGGCCGAAGAACGCGACCGGGGTAAAGTAAGTACCGCGACCACTCTGGCTGAAATTGTTACATTGCAGCTCGTTGGCCTTGGTCCCGAAGACCACCAGACACGCCTGGACATCGTTTGAGTTGCGACTCGTCACCTGCTGGTACAGCGTGAGCATGTTCCCTTCGACAAAGACCTGGAGCACCGCGCCACTGTTGCTCGCCTGCTGCTCGGTCAACTGCCAGGGACCGCGCGGCGGACCAGACCGCACGCGGGTATTCGCTCCCCAGAAGACTTCCGGCGCAAAGCGAACCGATGGATTGTCGAGCAGGTCGACATCATCGTACATACCGGGTTGGAGCGCGCCCTGGCTGGTGACGTCAGCGAAGATTACCAGCGCATCCATCTGGAACCACTGGCGGCGCAGGTCAGTGACTGGCCCCACCACTTTGACACGAGCCTTATACGTGTTTGGCTGGAGACCATAGAAGTTCAAGGCGTACTGCGTGTAGCTGCCCCGTGTGATTTCGGAAGCCGACAGGCGGCAGACTGTCTTGTCCGATTCGAAGCCGTTGCTCTCGAATTCGGTCAGCGGTACGTAGCAGATCTCGATCTGTGGACGATACACATTTTCGATGGTGATGATCGAGAAGCCGCTGCCCGTGAATGCGAAGGTGAATTCGGCATCTTCCGTCTGGGTGCGGATGACTTCACCGCCGATCGTGCCCCGGACTTTAGTGCCCCGTGTGGGCGGCATCTGCCAGTTGGCATTCGAATCCAGTTTGATCAAGCCATCTTCCGAGAAGAAGTGGTTGTCGTACAGGCCTTCGGTGAGGACATCCCCCAGGATCACCTGGAAGCTGTCGATGCGGAAGTAACCTGGCGTCATCGTCTGCATGAACACCGTATAGGTGGTTTCCGGCAGACCCGTGTTGTCGATGCGGATGACCTGCTGCGAGCTGTCGATCATGGTCGTGACCGTTCCGCAGTCCACCAGAGCCGCCTCATTCAGAGTGCAGTACAGAAGCTGGTCGCTGTGGCCCCGGCCCGAACCATAGGTGTTCAGCGCCAGTGTGACCGGGCTGTTTGCCGGAGCAGTGATGCGCAGCGTCGCGCTCGGTCCTGTGGCGCGGTTCGTCAGGCGTCCGCGGGTGTCGATGATTGAAGCGTAGTTCTGCGGCGCGGCGCC
>JAIOHO010000659.1 GCA_019912905.1 Anaerolineae bacterium | reverse complement strand
CGAGGGTTTTGGCGACATCCGTATGAGAAATTCTGTGTTGAATATATTGAATAATTTTGTAGGCCGCCAGGGAATGCTGGACGCCTTTTTGCCAAATCGGTGGGAAGCGCGGCGGCCAGAGGTTATTATTAACGTATCGCGCGGAGGCAGCACTCACCCGCAGCGTCCCAACCCGGATTTGACCCTTCAGGCCGGGACGCAGGTACGGCTGACGCGCCCGCCCTATGCCGGGCAGGTAGGAAAAATTCTCAATTTGCCAAAAACCCCCTACCTGTTAGACAATGGATTGCGAGTACCCTGTGCACAAATTGCATTGGTCACTGGCGAATCAGTCCTGGTGCCACTGGCAAATTTAGAGGTTTTAGGTAAATAATTAAGCGGCACACAGCACCCGCACGAGAAGGAGGATTTCATGAGTAATCGACCGCCTGATGATGATTTCAACTTTGACGACGAAGACTTTGACTTCGGCGACGAAGGCGGCACGGGGGATGCCGGAGAAGACTTTGCGTTCGACGACGAGGAGTTCGATTTCGGCGGCGGCGACGAGTTCGACTTCGGGGGGGACGAGGACCTGACATTCGAAGAGGAAGAAGAAGAGCGCCGCGGCCCCAGCCGGACCTTCATCATCATCGCAGCGACCATGATTGGCCTGTTTCTCGTCGCGCTGGCGGTGCTGGTGTTGTTCGTACTCAACGGACGCGGCCCGACCGATCTGGAACTGACGGCGACATCCATCGTCGCTACCAATGTCCGCATCGCCCAATTGGGGGACGAAACGGCGACTGCGGCGGTCTTCTTCGCCCAGACCCAGACCCAGCAGGCCAACCTGACGGCCACCATGCTGGCTCGTCCGACGGACACGCCAACAGCCTCACCGTCACCGAGTCCCAGCACCACACCCACGCCGGACCTGACCGAAGCCGCTGCCGACTGCGCTGCCCGATACGGGCCTGTTCGATGACCTGGCGGCGGGTGGTTCGGCCAGCCTGGGCGGTTTGGCGCTGGCGATGTTGGGCCTGATCGGGGTTATCTTTGTATCACGGCGGCTGCGCGCGGCGAACCGCTAGTTCGCGGCAGGTCGCTCGGACAGCATAGGGATTCCGGGGGAAGCTCCGCTTTCCCCTGTCAGTACTGCAAGGTGCTGTGATTAAAGACAGGGCGGTTCCCGCGCGGGAGTCGCCCTGTTCGATTTTCAGTCTACAGTCGTCAGTCCCAGGTCTTCAGTTCACCACATGCAGACTGCTGCTGCTCCTGGCAGTCAACTAAAGACATTCGACTGCATGCATGATGCCAGCCGCGTGCCGGACCCGCTGCGCTAATCCATGACGGCGGCCAGCGTGTTGCAGGCCAGGCAGGTGTTCGCGGGCCGGATGATGGCGTAACCGGCCTGCGGGTCCGTCCCGTACTCGGTCGCGTCCACGTTCCAGACGATCAACAGCCGAACAAAGTCACTGTCCCGGGCAATGGTTGCCGCGCGAGCGAGCCAGGCCGCCTGATCCTGAACGGTCACATTCTTAGCCCAGGCAAAGCTCGCGGGCAGCGGTCCGTAACCTTCTGGCGACAGGTAGCCGAGTTCGGTGAAGCACAGCGGCTTGGTCGGGAACAGGGCGCGGTAGGTATCCACCATCGTGCCGTAGTAGCGCGTATAGTGATTGGGGTTGTCGCGCGGGTCATTGCTGCGCGCATCGGGGCTGAGCACACCCTCGTTATAATGGATGCCGACACAGTCCATCACGTTAGCGGCTCCGGCATTGCGCATCCCCAGCAGGAAGGGTTGATCATCGCAGCCGCTGCCGGTACAGGCACCGCCAAAGTAGCCGGTTGGCGCAGGCGCGCCGCTGATGACCAGCACGCTGCTGTTTCGGCCCTTGATGGCGTTATAGGCGGCGGACAGCATCTGCGTGTACGCCTGTGGGCTGATCTGCCCGGCGGGCCACTCGCGGTCGATGTTCTGTTCGTTCCACACCTCGATGGCCTCCGGCCCCAGTGCAGCGACATTGCCCAGGAACGTAGCAAAGTTCTGATAATACTGCGCCGGATTCGCACCGAGCTGCGACGGGCTGCCTTTGATACTGAGCAGAATCTTGAAGCCTTTGCTGCGCGCTTCGTCGATCAGGCCCTGGACGCTGCTGGCGGGATCACCCTGATTCCAGACCACCTGTCGTTTGACCCAGGTCATGCCGCTGCTGCGCATCAGGGCGTCAAACTGGAAGCCAAAGGCCTGGCCGCCGAGTTCAAACTCCGTCGTCACCGGGCTGCCTCCCGTGGGG
>JAIOHO010000658.1 GCA_019912905.1 Anaerolineae bacterium | reverse complement strand
ATATCCCACAGCGCAATGTCGATGGCGGCAATCGCCGCCGTCTGGATGCGCTGCGCTGGAAAAAATCCGCCGCGAAACAGCAGCTGCCACAGATACTCCGTGCGAAATGGGTCCTGGCCGATTACCAGCGCCTTGAAATGTTCAATTGCGCCGATGATCGCCAGTTCGCGCCCGGCGATACCCACTTCCCCCACCCCATAAATGCCTTCGTCCGTATCCACGACCACAAAGGTATAATTCCGAGACCCGTGCCAGACCGGATAAGTTTCGATATTGGTAATCTTCATCCTGCGTCCTTTTATGAATAGGATTTGAGCTTCCCCTAGCATACCCCGAATTGGCTGTCAAATCCGCGAAATGGCGTTATCATCCGGTCCAGTAGAATTGCATTTATTATTCAGGAAAGCCTTCATGCAAACCAATATCGCCAAGAAAAAACTAAAAGAGGGCGGCGTCATCGTCGGCAGTATGGTGCGCACGCCCGACCCCAGCCTGATCGAATTTCTCAGCTTTCAGGGGTGGGATTTCCTCACCTTCGATGCCGAACATGGCACCCTCGATCCAGGTCGCTGTGAGGATCTGGTCCGGGCTGCGGAGGTGCGCGGCGTGACCCCCCTGGTACGCGTGACCACCAACCAACCCTCCATCATCCTGCGCTTTATGGACACCGGCGCACAGGGTCTGCATGTCCCCTGGGTCAATACGGGCGAACAGGCGGAACAGGCGATTCAGGCGGTCAAATATCATCCGCGCGGGATGCGCGGGCTGGCGGGCGTTCGCGCAGCGACTTATACCCAGGCGATGAAATATGACGAGTACGTTCAGAAAGCCAATGCCGAAACACTGACAATCATTCAGGTCGAGACCGCCGAGGCGGTAGCAAACCTCGACGACATCCTCCGCGTCCCCGATATCGATGTCATCTTTATTGGCCGCACCGACCTGTCCCATTCGTTAGGCGTACCGGGCCAGGCCGATCATCCGCTGGTCACTGAAGCGGTCGATACGATCGTCACAGCGGTCGAACAATCGCCTGCGGCACTCGGCATTATGGTCGGCAGCGCCGAAGAAGCGCGGATGTGGAAGGCACGCGGCGCACAGTACATCATTACATCTGTCGAGGCCATCCTCGCACCCGCCTGCCGCAGTTATGTGAATGCGGTCCGGGGCTAGCAAATGCTTATGTTTCAGCGAATTGTCTGTTTCAAGTTCAAAGATCACTGCACCGACCCGGAAATCGCAGCGCACATGCGCGATTTCGCCGAACTGCAAGTCCGCATTTCGCAGATCGCCAGTTATCACGGCGGCAGAGTGACCGATCAAGCAGCCCCTTATGACAGCCTGCATTACCTGACTTTCAGAACAGTCGATGACGTCGATGTTTACTTCCATCATGATGCCCATCAAGCATTCATCCGCAGCCATCGGGACCAATGGGCGGATGTACTGGTCCTGAATGGCCCGATTGAAGATTGACGACTCCCACAATTTTGGAGGGATGCCATGCTCATAGATGCCGATACCCACATTTCGCCCCACGATGAAGGCCCGACTACCATCACGATTGACGAACTGCTGCGGCGCATGGACCGCTCCGCCGTCGATAAGGCCGTTGTCTGGCTCAAGCCGCCCTACATGCGTGAGGTCGCACCGTCCAATCGCTACATCTATGAGGCGATGCAGGCGCACCCCGATCGCATTCTGGGCTTCGGCTGGGTCGATCCGTGGCTGGGCGTAGACCGGATGAAAGATGAGGTGAAGCGCTGTGTGGAAACCTATGGATTCTTCGGGGTCAAGCTCAACGGCGCTCAGAACTATTTTACGATTGACGATCCGGTTAAATCGCTGCCGCTGATCGAAGCGATTGCCGCAACGGGCACGATAGCGGCCTTTCATATCGGCGCGGATGCCTTCGATGGGACTCACCCCTACCGCCTGGGTAAAATTGCGGGCCTTTTTCCTGACCTGCGCATCTTCATGATTCATATGGGCGGCGTCGGCCACCATGATCTTTCGGC
>JAIOHO010000657.1 GCA_019912905.1 Anaerolineae bacterium | reverse complement strand
TCTATGGCAGCGTGCGCGACCTGGCGACCGACGAGATTGCCAGCCAGGTGTCGGTGCCCTTGATGGGCAACTTCGGTGAGGCAGATGGCGGTATTCCGCCGGATGTGGTTCAGGCCGCGGAGCAAATGCTGAAACAGCACGGCAAGACCTGCGATTTTTATGTCTTTCCAGATGCGCCGCACGCCTTTTTTAACGACACCCGCCCGCACATTTATCAGGAAGCAGCTTCAAAAGCCGCCTGGGAGCGGACTCTGGGCTGGTTCCGGCAGTATCTTCAATAAAAGGAAGCCTGTATGATTCGTTTTCTGACCGCCGGGGAAAGTCACGGGCCGCAGCTGACCGCCATTCTGGAAGGGATGCCTGCCGGTCTGCCACTGGTGCCGGACGACATCAACCGGGAATTAGCACGCCGCCAGCAGGGTTACGGCGCGGGTGGGCGTATGAGCATCGAACATGACACCGTGCAGCTTACTGCCGGGGTGATGAACGGCAAGACGACCGGTTCGCCGATCGCGCTGACGGTCGTGAATCGCGACTGGCGCAACTGGCAGGAGAAAGAGATCAAGCCAATCACCACGCCCCGCCCCGGCCACGCCGACCTGACCGGCGCGATCAAATATGGCTACCGTGAACTGCGGCTGTCATTGGAGCGGGCCAGCGCGCGCGAAACGACCATGCGCGTGGCGGCGGGGGCGATCTGCCGCCAGTTTCTTGCGGAGTTCGGTATCGTCCTTGGGGGCTATGTGACTCAGATCGGCGGGGTACAGGCTGCGCTGCCAGAGGACCTGTCATTTGAAGATCGCTTCGCGCGTGGCGAAGACAGTGATGTGCGCTGCCCAGACGAAGCGACCGCCGAACGGATGCATCAGGAGATTCGCCAGGCCATCATCGACAAGGATACGCTGGGCGGGATTATGGAAATCGTGGCGTTACATGTGCCGCCGGGTCTGGGATCGTATGTGCAGCATGACCGGCGGTTGGATGCGCGCATCATCGCCGCGATGGTCAGCATCCAGGCCATGAAAGGCGCGGAAATTGGCCCCGCGTTTGAGAATGCGGGTAAGCGCGGCAGTGAGGTACATGACGAGATCATTCTCTCTGGCGAGGACGGCACACTCAGCCGCAGGACCAACCGCGCCGGAGGCATCGAAGGCGGTATTTCGACCGGGGAGCCGATTATCGCGCGGGTGGCGATGAAGCCGATCTCGACCGTGCTGAAGGCGCTGAATTCGGTAAATCTGGCGACCGGTGAGCCGGAGGCCACGACCTATGAGCGCAGCGACTTCTGTGCGCTGCCGCGGGCGGTCCCTATCGGCGAGGCGATGATGGCCCTGGTCCTGGCGGATTCGCTGCTGGAAAAGTTAGGTGGCGACAGTATCGAGGAGATGAAGCCCCGTTTTGACCAATTGCGCCGCGCCCGACTGGAAGACCTGCCGATGGATAATGTTGAGTGGCGTTTTGGTTATGAAGTCTGACCGGAATATCGTCATTACGGGTTTCATGGGCACCGGCAAGACCACGGTCGGTAGAAAAGTCGCCGACTGCCTGGGTCGCCCCTTTGTGGATACGGATGACGTGATCGTGGAACAGGCGGGCAAGTCGATTCCCGAAATTTTTGCGCAGGATGGCGAGGCGGTGTTCCGTCACTATGAACGGCGTGTCTGCCGGTTCTATGCCAGTCACAGCGGCTATGTGATCGCCACCGGCGGCGGGATGCTGGTGGACCCGGAAAATCGGCGGGTCATGCTGGCATCGAGCCTGGTGGTATGCCTGACAGCAAGCAAGGACGCCATTCGTGCCCGGCTGGAAGGTCAGACCGGCAGGCCGTTGTTTTCAGGCGATTGGGACGCGCTCTATGATCGGCGGGTCGAAGCCTATGCCGCCATTCCACATCAGATTGACACGGTGAATCGCCACCCCGAGACGGTGGTTCAGGATATTCTCACATTATGGCAGAACGAATCGCAGTAACCACGCCAGAAGGTTCCTATGACATCGTGATTGAGCCTGGCCTGCTGGCCCAGACGGACCGGTTGATCACAGAATTCGGCCTGGGTGGACGGGTAGCGGTCACGACCAATCCCACCATCGGCCCGCTGCATGGGGCGCGGTTGGCTGCGTCGCTGCCCGATGCGGCCCTGGTGATGATTCCCGACGGCGAAGCCTACAAGACGCTGGCGACCGTCAGCCAGTTATATACTGACTTCGTCGGTGCCCGCCTGGATCGCAGCAGCACGGTCCTGGCACTGGGCGGTGGCGTCGTCGGCGACACGGCGGGATTCGCGGCAGCGACCTACATGCGCGGCGTGCGGCTGGTGCAGGTGCCGACCAGTCTGCTGTCGATGGTCGATTCGAGCGTCGGCGGCAAAGTCGGCGTTGATCTGCCTGAGGGTAAGAATCTGGTCGGGGCATTCAAACAGCCGGATGTCGTCCTCATTGACCCGACCGTTTTACAGAGTCTGCCCGCACAGGAATGGCGCAATGGGATGGCTGAGATACTCAAGCACGGCCTGTTGGCTGACCCGCTTTTGCTGGAACCGGTCCTGCATCAGCCACAACGGGCTGCCGAATTGGTCCGCCGGGCGGTGCAGGTGAAGGTAGATGTGGTCGAACAGGACCCGTATGAGCAGGGCGTTCGCGCGCATTTGAACCTGGGGCATACCTTTGCTCATGCCGTCGAGCAGGTGACGCACTATCAGTGGCCGCACGGTGAGGCGGTGGGCTTTGGTCTGCTGGCGGCGGCGCAGCTTTCGTATGCGCTGGCGCTGTGTGACTCGGACCTGCCCGAAATGGTCGAGGATTTGCTGGTGGTAACCGGGCTGCCCAGGCGTCTGAACGGCCTGGATGCTGAGGCGATCTATGCAGCGATGGCGACCGACAAAAAGTGGAAAAATGGCCGTTCCCGGTTTATTCTGATGGGAGGCGTCGGGCAGCCCCGGATTGTCGAGGATGTCCCCCGGTCCGCTGTGATGGATGTACTGAGGCAACTGCAATAATATGTTATTCATCGTGTTTGGGACGAAGGTTAAAACGGAGGATATAGGAGGGGGCGAGTTCTTCTGTCCCTCCTGCCAGGCCAAGCGCAAATATGTGCGCAAGCGCGCCAAGAATTACTTTGCCCTCTATTTTGTGGCGCTGTTCCCGGTCAGCGACGGCGGCGAATTTATCGAGTGCCAGCACTGCGGGCGGAGTTATAATCCCGACGTCTTGCAGCGGAAATTATCGAAGCCGCAGCCGGATGTCGCCCGACTGCTGAACGATGTCAAATCGCGGTTGGAACACGGCTACCCCGTGGAATATATGATTCGCGACCTGACCGACGATGGCATTGACCTGGATGTGGCCCGAAACATTATTCACATGGCGATCGGGGATCAGCGCAAAATCTGCCCGGAGTGTGAACTTACCTATGCGCCCAATGTGCTGGGCTGCGCGGATTGTGACCGGACTTTGCGCGATGGACAGGAAAAATAGGCGATGCCCAAAAAAATCTTATTGCTGCACGGACCCAATCTCAATTTGCTCGGCACACGACAGCCTGAGATTTACGGCAGCGTCACTCTGGAACAGATTAACGACATGGCCGGACGCTATGCGCATGGGTATGGAGTCGAACTGCGCGCCGACCAATCGAATCACGAGGGTGATCTGGTCGATATTCTGCATGTCGCGCGCAACTGGGCGGATGGCGTCGTCATGAATGCCGGGGCGTATACCCACACATCGGTGGCCCTGCGCGATGCCATCAGTGCGACCAGCCTGCCGGTGGTCGAGGTGCATCTGTCGAACGTGCATGCCCGCGAGGAATTCCGCCACCATTCTTACCTGGCTCCGGTGTGCATCGGGCAGATCAGCGGGTTTGGCTGGCGCAGCTATGTGCTTGGCATCGATGCGCTGCTCGGCCATCTGGGTGTAAAGACCGAACCGGCGTTGTGAGGTTTTACTAACCGCAATAAGGCGGGTTTTGTGCGGGTATACTGCACACATCCCGCAGATTACAGCTATACTTAAGCTAGGATGACTATCAAGAGCACCAGTCTATGACCAGTAAAGAAGCACTTCTGACCAGGATTGATCAAGAGCAGATTCGCTTTATCAACCTGTGGTTTGTGGATATTACAGGCGGAGTCAAAAGCATCATCGTGCCGAGCAGTCGGGCGGAGATGGTGCTCAGCGAAGGTGTCTTGTTCGACGGTTCCTCGATCGAGGGGGGCACGCGCGCTGTCGAGAGCGATATGCTGCTGCTGCCCGACCTGGATACGTTTACGGTGCTGCCGTGGGATGTGCCTGAGGAGCGCGTGGCGCGGTTAATCTGTACCGTGCAAACCCCCCAGGGCGAACCCTTTCTTGGCGATCCGCGCACCGTGCTGAAGCAGGTCATTGAGGAAGCCCGCGAGTTGGGTTTCACCTATAAGACCGGCGTCGAACTGGAATTTTTCCTGTTCCAACGTCCGACGCTGGACAGCCCGATCAACCCGCTGCTGCCGCATGACGAAGTCAGCTATTTCGATCTGTCCACCAATTTCACCCAGTCGATCCGGCGCAAGATGGTTTCGGCGCTGATGGAACTGGGCATGTGTGTCGATTCGGCGCATCACGAGATTGGCTCCGGCCAGCACGAGATCGACTTTGATTATGACGAAGTGCTGGTATCAGCCGATCAGATTCTCACTGCTCGTGTGGCGCTCAAGTCGGTGGCGCAGCGCAACGGCCTGCACTGCACGTTTATGCCGCGCCCACGGCGCGATCTGCCTGGCTCCGGCATGCACACCCATCAAAGCTTGCACGATCTTGAGACAGGCAGAAACGCCTTTTCCGACCCGGATAATGAATACGGTTTATCCGAGGTCGGGCGCTTTTTCCTGGCGGGGCAGCTTCATCATGCGCGGGCGATGTCGGCGGTGCTGGCTCCGCTGGTCAATTCCTACAAGCGCCTGGGCACCAGCTTTGAAGCCCCGGTCTACGTGACCTGGGCGCATATTAACCGCTCTGCGCTGATTCGGCTGCCCAGCAGTATGGCTGGGGACGCCGAGCACACCCGCCTGGAACTCCGCTGTCCCGACCCGAGCAGCAACCCGTATCTGGCTGCGGCGGTCATGTTGGGGGCGGGGCTGGATGGTATTCGCCAGCGCCTGCCGCTGCCGGAACCGCTGGAGGAGACGCTGTTGGGGCAGGATCGCATTCGTCTGCGACATACGGAAGTGCTGCCCAATTCGTTGGACGAGGCCCTGACGGTTATGGAGCAGGATGAGGTCGTGCTTTCGGCGCTGGGGCCGCACATCAGCGACAGCTTCCTCAAAGCCAAGCGCCAGGAAGTCGATGACTACAACCGCCAGATTACGGCCTGGGAGCTGGAGCACTATCTCAATCGTTATTAAGGATAGCGCTGTGGATTTTGCCTAACGCGATTTCACCGTCGCCGATGGTGACGACAATCGACAGATTGTGACCGGATGGCCCCTCTGACAGAGCCAGCACGTTCAAGTCGCCAAGTGCATCGAGTATACGGGCGGTGTCGCCGCTGAGCCGGGCGAGATCGGCCCCCACGACAGTTATTACGCTCACCGGCTCGACGCTCCACGTCGTATGCAGTCCGACCTCCTGTAGGCAGCGATCCAGGTTATTCTGGGTGGCGCGCAGCGCTTCAGGACCAATGGTCGTCGGGATGATGAAACACAAAAAGGTGCGCAGCGACGATTGGGCAGAAATCATCACTTCCGTGTGATTGCCAGTGGTCGTGTGCAGCGCCTGGTCGATCAAGGCGGTGATCTTGACCAGCGGTCCGTTGTATTCGGCTGTGAGGCTGAGGCCCTGAATAATCGTGACCGCCTTGATCGTCCTGGATTGATCGGGCGGCATGGCATGGACCAGCGTGCCGGGGTCGCGCGGCTTGAAGATGTTTTTGACCCGGAGATTGATCTGGTGTTCTCGCAGCGGCCCAATCATGCGGGCATGCAGGATGCGTGCGCCGAAGTAAGCCAGTTCCGCGACTTCTTCATAGGAGAGTTCGTCGATATTCTGTGCGTCGGGGATCTCCTGAGGATCGGTGGTCATGATGCCGTCCACGTCGGTCCACATCCAGACTTCCTTGGCGTCGGCACACACGGCCAGGATGGAGGCGGTATAATCGCTTCCGCCGCGTCCCAGGGTGGTCGGGCGGCCTGTTTCGGTGGCTCCGATGAAACCGGTCACGACGGGAATAATGTCGCGTGACAGCATCGGCATCAGGTGCTGGTTCATGCGCACCCTGGTGAGTTCCAGGTTCGGGTGAGCGTGCCCGTAGTCCGCGTCGGTCACGAGGACATCGGTGGCGTCGATCGCAACTCCACGCAGGTGATTTTGGCGCAGCAGGGTGGCGACGATGCGCGCAGACAACCGTTCGCCCACACCAATAATTTCATCAAACGCGGCGGACTTAGGTTCCCGGGCAGGGCGGTTGGCGAGATCCTGGCAGACCCCCAGCATATCGAAAAGGAGGCGGTCAATGTCGGCCTGGAGTGCCTGGCGTTCGTTGGTTCCGAGCGGAAGCTGCTCAACCAGGGCCAGGTGACGGGTCCGCAGGGTTGCCACGATGCGCCGGTAGCCGCGCCGGTTGCTCAACTGCGCCAGTTGAGCCGCTTCGATGAGCGCGTCGGTCACACCGTCGAGCGCGGAAACCACGAGCAGCAGATGATCCCAGTGTTCGTGTTCCTGAAGCACGATGCTCAAAACCTGCGTCAGCGCTGTGGTCGACCCCACGGACGCTCCGCCAAACTTCATGACCAGGATTGCCATGGTACCCTCAATGAAGACACGATGTTGCGCATGATATTGCGCGTGGTGGTGGCAGTGTTACAATGTACATAAGTTTGCTGTGTGAAACTTAGCATCATGTCATATATTTGTCAATATATTGGGGATTGGCCGTCTATGGTATAAAATAGGCGAGCATCATCTTTATTGTCCACGTTGCGGAAGCCAACATACACTATGGTAGATACAGTCACTTTGACCACAGTTGCCGGCGTTCGTTTTACGAAGGTCGGTAAATTGTACCACTTCGATTACAGCAGCTACCCGGAGCTTCAGGCCGGTGATTTTGTAATTGTCGAAACGGCACGAGGCCGTCAGATGGGGCAGATTATGGGGTTTGTCGAGCCGGAAAAGGGAGCGGATCGTAC
>JAIOHO010000656.1 GCA_019912905.1 Anaerolineae bacterium | reverse complement strand
TCATTACACAGACGATTGGGGCAGTGTGTGGCATGTCGCTGAGGCAGGTGTGATCGGGGAAGTCAAGGAACCCGCCCTGGCCGACTGGTCGGAGTTGGCGCATTATCAGCCGCCCTGGGTTCTGCTGCGTGACCGGAATGTAGATGCCATTAACCGGCGCTGCGTGCAGAGCGATCAGTTCATGCTGTCTGACGCGACGGTGCGCCCGTTCGAGCGTCTGCAATTCCTGCGTGGCACTGAAAACCTGTTCATCGACCTCGCGTACGGGACATCCGAACTACGCCGCTTGCTGGCAATGGTGCATGAGTATTATCTGGAGGATATTCGCCGCTGGTGCCAGACCGACGTCGATGGGGTCATGTTCATGGATGATTGGGGCGCGAATCAGCGCCTCCTGATCAATCCAGAGACCTGGCGTGAGTGGTTCAAACCCCTGTATCGCGAATACTGTGACCTGATCCATGCTGCCGGGAAATTTGCCTTCTTCCACACCGACGGCCATACTGCGGCGATCTATGACGACTTTGTCGAGATCGGCATCGACGCCATCAATTCGCAGTTGTTTGTGATGGACATCGAAGCCCTGGCCCACAAGTACAAAGGGCGGATCACCTTCTGGGGGGAAATCGACCGGCAGTATGTGCTCCCCTTTGGTTCACCCGATGAGGTACGGGCGGCGGTGATGCGCGTCCGCCGGGCGTTGGACGATGGGATGGGCGGCGTCATCGCCCAGTGTGAATGGGGCAAAGATAATCCGCGCCAGAATGTTGAAGCCGTCTTCAAAACCTGGCTTGAGCCTGTGGACGCCCACGAATGAGAGGCGATCGCCAGAGATCACGTCAATCTCAGCGACTAATGAAATCTGATTATCAAAATCGGTGGAGGGGCGACACGAGTGTCGCTCGCCTGAAGATAGCCGGGCGAGGCAAGCCATCGCCCCTACGTATTTACCGAACATGAGTGTCAAATCTCATTCGGGAGAGGAAGCCGATGAGAAACTTCATCGGCTGTTTTGTGCTCAAAACTCAACCAAGACTGCTTGATGATTAGCTTTCTGCCGGGTCTACAGCCTGGGCCACGAAGTCCAGCTCCAGGCGCACATCCTCATTGACCCCGGCCACAAACGGCACATTGGGAATCGTCAGCTTAAAATCGGGATACTGTACGGTCGCGACCGCCTGCCCGCTCAGGCGGCTGGCATCATCCAGCGTGGCCGTCGTCTCGAACGTCACCGGGTTGGTCGTGCCCGCCACCGTCAGATCGCCGCTGATCTGGAACATGAACGGTTCGCCAGCCGTGACGCTTTCTGGCAGCCCTGCAATCGCAGTCGGTTGAAACTCGGCAAATTCGTAGGCATCCTCCGCCGATTTCAGGATGAAACTGCGCAGCGCACGGGTGCGGTTGCGGTCGTCGGTTTCCAGCGTGCGGACATTCACCCGGATCGTTCCCACCTCACTGTGGGCCGGGTTCGCCAGGTCCACCGCGAGATCACCCGCCACCTGATCAGTCGTCCCGATCACCGTGTACGGCGACCCGCGCAGGACTTCGTCGATGACAAAGCGGACTTCACTTTCTTCGGGCACAATACGGAACACGGTCACCTCGGCAGCCGCCGCCGGGGTCAGTTCCGGCGCGCTGATTGCGGCGCTGGCTTCCCCTGTTCCGGCAGTCATATTGAGATAGACCCAGCCGCCGATCAGCAGCACGATCCCCAGCACTCCGACCGCGACCAGACCAATCATCACACGCTTCATACACGTTCCTCCTGTTGAGCTAGACCCGAACAGGATACGCAAGAATTGTCCAGAAATCATGCATTCTCAGCCAGGATTTAGACCGTCTTAAGCTATTCCTTATCTACCGGATGAGTTATCCCAAATTATCGCAAGTTGATTTGGGATAACTTCGGCGCTATCATGCGGGTCTATGAAGACGATCCTGCTCATCTCGCGCTGCCCGCCTTACCCGATTCACCTCGGCGACCGGCTGATTCTCTGGCATCTGGCGCAGCAGTTGGCCCAGCGCGGGTACACGATCGACCTGCTGGCCTTTGCCAATCGGCCCGAAGACCATGCCGACATCGACCACTACCGCCAGTGGTTCCGGCAGGTCACGCTGGTCGATGAACCCCGGCGCGGCTACCTCAGGCGGCTGCTGTGGCCCGGCGCGCGCTTTCCAAAGGCGGCGGCGCAGAGTTGGTCCCCTGCGATGTGGGCAGCAATCGAGGCACACATCCAGCAAAATCGCTACGACCTGGCGCACCTGTTTGGCGGCGTGCAGGTCTACGAATTCCGCCGCGCCCTGGGCAACCTGCCCGCCCTCATCACGCCCTACGAGAGCTACAGCCTGTACCTGAAGCGCGCGCTCGAATCCAGTAGCGGCCTCGTGGACCCGGTCCTGATTACCCTGCGCCGCCTGATCGCCCGCCGGTATGAAGGCTGGATGTTCACGCCTTATGCGCGCACGGTCGTCGTGTCCGAGGCCGACCGTGACGAACTGCGCGGCATCCATCCGGCGCTGCCCATCGCTGTGATCCCCAACGGCATCGACCTTGCTTATTTCACGCCGCAGCCGGTCGAGCGGGACCCGGCGGCGCTGCTGTTCGTCGGCAATTACGAGTATGCGCCCAACGTCGATGCGGCTCTGCGGCTGGCCCGCGAGATTCTGCCCCCGATCCGCGCGCAGGTTCCCGAAGCAAAGCTCTGGTTAGTGGGCCATGCGCCTACCCCGGAGATGCAGGCGCTGGCCTCGGAGTCGGTCGTCGTCACCGGGCGCGTGGCCGATGTCCGCCCCTATCTGGCGCAGGCGGCGGCCTTCGTCTGCCCGCTGCGGTTGGGGGCGGGGATCAAAAACAAGGTGCTGGAAGCGCTGGCGATGGGCTGCCCGCTGGTGGCGACGCCGCTCAGCGTGGATGGTATCGCTGTGCAGCCCGGCCATGACGCGCTGATTACTGGCGATGCCGACTTTGTGGAGCAGACTCTCCGCCTGCTGGGAGATACTGAACTTCAGCGCACCCTCTCCCAGAATGGACGTCTGCTGATCGAAGCGCAGTACAGTTGGTCACATGTGGCGGACCTGTATGCGGCGTTGTATGCAGCAGTGACTACCCCCCATAGCGCAGCGACGTGAGCAGGAAGTCGCTGGTGGTGATGCCGCGCGGCAGCGAAACCAGCGTCCAGACCATCTCGGCGATCGTTTCCGCCGGGACCAGTGTCGATTTATCCACGCCGGGCGAAGCCGCATCGCGCATGGGTGTATCCGCCGGGCCGGGAGCCAGCAGAATCACGCGGATTTCATCGGGTTTCAGTTCCGCCGCCAGCGAGCCGGACAAACCCCGCAGGCCGCTTTTCATGGCGGTGTAAGCCGTCACCATCGGATGGCTTTCCATCGACGTCACCGAACCGATGTTAATCACGCTGGCATTGGCGCTCTTGCGCAGCAGGGGCAGCAGCGCCTGGGTCATCAGGTAGGGGCCGCGCAGGTTGATCGCAAACAGGTGGTTGAGATCCTCCGGCGTGGTGTCGTCCACCGATTTAATCAGCCAGTCCCCGGCGCAGTTGATGAGCATATCGACCTGCCCGCTTGCCAGCCGGTTCGCCAGTATCTGAATCTGGTCGGGGTCGGTCACGTCCAGGGGATGCACCAGCGCCGATCCCCCGGCAGCGGCGACCTCCCCCGCGACACTGTCCAGCTTGCTCTGAGTGCGTCCGGTCAGGACGACGTGCACCCCATTGGCGGCCATTTTGTGGGCGATGGCCCGGCCCATGCCGCTGCCCGCTCCGGTGATGACTGCAATCTTGTCTGCCATAAATGCTTCCTTGTGGTGGTTGAAAGAGGTGATTATAGCGTGCCGCCGGATGTCCGGGCATCTTCAGCGCCCTATTGGCGCGAGTCCATCATCGCCCGGTACACCTCGACCGTCGCCTGGGCCACCTGCTGATGCGTGAAGTGCTTCAGCACACGCGCCCGTCCCTGCACCGCCAGCGTCTGCCGCAGGGTGGAATCCGCCTGCAACCGGCGCAGTTGACTTGCCAATGCCGCCGCGTCGCCTTCGGGGAAGATCAGCCCGGCCTCGCCGATCACGTCGGGAATCGCGCCGCTGTCGGAGCCGATCACCGGGACGCCGCTCGCCATCGCCTCGACCAGCACGCGCCCGAACTGTTCTTTCCAGTTGGGCCGGGTCAGCGATGGCAGCACGTAGGCATCCAGCGCCGCATACTGCGCGGGCATCTGCGCCGACGGCAGCAGGTCGCAGAATGTCACCCTCTCGACAATCCCCAACTGCTGCGCCAGCGCTTGGAGTTCAGCACGCTGCGGGCCGCCGCCGACCAGCCGCAGCCACCAATCGCCTTCCAGCCGAGTCACGGCGTCCAGCAGCAGCGTCAGCCCTTTTTCCGGCACCAACCGTCCGAAGTAACCGATGGTGAACGGTCGATTCGGGTCCTGCGGCTGCGGGTGAAACAATTCAGGATCGACGCCAAACTGCGGGACGACGCGCAGCGGCCCCGTGTACCCCTTGCTGCGCCACACCTGCGCCGCGCTCTCGGTCCCCATCAGCGCATAATCGATCTGCCGCAGCACCCAGCGCTCGCCCAGGCTAAACGGCGGCGGATAATTCCGCTGGATATTCTGCCAGCTAAAGAACAGAGTCTTCGCCCCAACACGGCGCGCGGCATACAGGGCCTGCCACGTCGCCGCGTTGTAGGGTTCCTCGTCGATGTGCACGATGTCCGGGCGAAACTGGCGCAGGACGCGGGCAAAGTGCGGATACAGGTGCAGGTGAAAACTGCCGTTGAACCAGATGGGCGTTTCTTCCAGACGGTAGCCCTGGGTATAAGCCCGTTCCAGCCGGGTTTCGCCGCGCTCATCCTTCCACGAGGGCGGCACCAGCGTCAGCAGGTCCACCCCCAACTCCGCGATGGCTTCCAGTTTGCGCTGGTAGATGCCGACGATGCAGGCTTTGGAGAGCATCAGCACGCGCAGGAGGCCCCGGCTGACCGTCATGCGGGGTCATCCAGCAGTGCCGCCGGGCGCAGCAGGCCAATCAGAATCGCCAGGA
Organism: Anaerolineae bacterium; assembly: GCA_019912905.1. Classification (GTDB taxonomy): domain Bacteria; phylum Chloroflexota; class Anaerolineae; order Aggregatilineales; family Phototrophicaceae. Next base: position 7,698 of record JAIOHO010000656.1, on the reverse strand, counting down.
TGACCTTGATCATGTAATACACCGAACGCAGGCTGGTAATCGAGGAGCGCCCGCCGTAGCGCGGCTTCATCGTGACCGGGATTTCGCGCAGGCGCAGTCCGGCTCGGTGGGCCACGACCAGGGCTTCCGGTTCGGGATAATCATGCGGATACACGCGGGCGAACAGGTGAATCGCCTGCCGGTTGAAGGCAGCGAAGCCCGACGTCGGGTCGGTGACTCGCTGGCCGACAATCGCCGAGATCAGCCGCGACAGGATCAGGATACCCACGCGGCGCGGCAGAGTCGCCCGGTAACCCCGGTTTTCGATAAAGCGCGTCCCGACGACCATATCCGCCTCGCCGGTTTGCAGCGCTTCGACCAACCGGCACAAGTCGCGGGATTCGTGCTGGCCGTCGCCGTCGCTGCGCATGGCGATGTCGTAATCGTAGCGGGCGGCAAACAAGAACCCGGTCTGGACGGATGCGCCGATGCCGACGTTATAGGGCAGATTCAGGACAACCGCCCCGGCAGCTTCGGCAATCTCAGCGGTGCGGTCGGTCGAACCATCATTCACCACCACCACATCGGCTTCCGGCAGATGCTGGCGCGTCATGCCGATGACATGCGCGATGCTGGCTTCTTCATTCAGCGCCGGGATAATCACCAGCGTTTTCGGATTCAGAGTCATGCCCTTCCCATCCGGGTGTTTATGCACCCCGATTCTGGCCGCGAATCCCAAGCGCGTCAATCCTTACTCTGGCTGCGGTTACCCGACAGCGGCACCCATCATGCGCCATCCGGCACAGGCTACCGCACGTGCAGCGTGTACTCCCCAGTTTCCCCAAAGGCGCTGATCACCACAAAATAGGTGCCCTCGGCAGGCAGTTGGACTGGAAGCAGCGAAAAATCCGCGTACCCGGCCTCGCTGTCCGCGGTGAACGCCAGCATCTCGCGATCCGGCTGATAGACGGTCATCTGCCAGGTGTATCCGCCCTCCAGCGGCTCGAAATCCAGCAGGAATTGATCGCCTGCTGCGCCTTCAAGCGCCCAGCCTTCCAAACGATTCATGCCTACCACGCCGTCGATCATCTGGCCGCGCTCGACATACCCGCGCATGGTGACATCCTGCGGCATCCGGGTATCTTCCGGGTACTCGATGAAATTGCCAGCGGCGTCGAAGCGGGGTCGGGTCGATGGGAATGTGTCAGAGATGGCCTGATGAACCGCTGCTTCGATCCGAGGTTGATTCGTCTGGATCAGCGAGCGCACATCCAGGACGATCACAGCGACGACCACCAGCGCCATAACCGCCGCACTCACGCTGATGATTCGGTAGACCCGCCGTCGTTCATCGACATCCATAAGGTAGATCTCCATATTTCTTAACGCCTTCTTCCATCATAAGGTACATCCCTGGTTGCAGCCTTAATAAGCCATTGCCAAATCCAGGGACAGCGAGGACAATCGAAGAGCGCAGGTCAATCGAGGACAGGTTATGTCACGCGAACGCCCCTTGCTCATCCTCCTGATGCTGGTTTATGCCGCACTCGGCAGCCTGTTCGCCATCCTCACCCCCGCCTGGCAGATTCCCGACGAACCGGCCCATTACAATTACGCCCGCCAGTTGGCTGAACACCGGCGCTGCTGTCCGATCATCGAACCCGGCGATTGGGACCAGACCTACCTCGAACAGCTCAAGGCCGCGCGCTTCGCCCCTGACCTGCTCGACAATCTGGAGGCCATTCAATACGAGGATCACCAACCGCCGCTGTATTATCAGGTCGTTTCCCTGGTCTACGGCTGGTTCGGCGACGGCCTGATCGCCATGCGCCTGATCTCGGTGCTGTTCGGGGCCGGGGTCGTCCTGTGCACCTATGCGCTTGCCAGGGCTTTGCTGCCAGATCGCCCCGGCGCCGCACTCGGCGCGGCGGCATTCGTGGCGTTTCTGCCCCAACATGTGGCGATGATCGCCGCAGTCAACAATGACAGTCTGGTGGAACTGCTCATCGGCGCGGTGCTGCTCATCACGACCTATTTTTTGCTCGGTCAGACCACCAGGAATCGCTGGCTCGGCGTGCGCTTCCTGATCACAGCCCTGCTGGGGCTGACCGTGCTGCTGGTCGCCAGGCGCATACCCTCCTCGGTCGGAGCTGGTTTCCTGGCGCTGATCGCGGTTGGCGCACTGGTCCCGTCCATCAGCCGCACTAAAGGCTGGCAAATCTGGATGCTTGGCGTGCTGGTCGGGTTAATCTTCACCACCAAGGCGACCGGCTACTTTCTGGCCGCGCTGGTTCCGCTGGCGATCCTCCTGCGTTATCGCGGCACTTTCCGCGCCATCCGCCGCTGGGACACCCTGTATCTGCGCATGCTCGGCATCAAGCTAATGTATTTCCTCATCCCGGCGCTGATCCTGGGCGGTCTGTGGTGGCTGCGCAATTTCAGCACCTACGGCTTTCCCGACTTCCTCGGCCTGCGCATGCACGATCTGGTGGTGGCCGATCAACTGCGCACGGCAGATTTTATCGCCGCCAGCGGCTCCGGCGTCTATCTGAACGAGTGGGTGTGGACGACCTTCCGCAGCTTCTGGGGCCAGTTCGGGTGGATGGCGCTGCCGCTGCAAGGCGGGATGTACTCGGTGTTCCTGGGGCTGACGCTGTTCGCCGTAATCGGCCTGCTGATCGACCGCCTGGTGCTGCCGCGCCGGACCTTCCGACGCGAGACGGCCCGCCGCAGGCGCATGGTCTGGATCATCCTGGGGCTGACGCTGGCACTCACCTTCCTGGCGTATGTGTATTACAACAGTGTCTTTGTCCAATTCCAGGGACGCTATCTGTACCCGGCGCTGATTCCGATTGCGCTGCTGCTGGCCCTGGGCATCGACGCCTGGCGGCGCTGGGTGCTGCCCGGCGCGCTGTGGGCGCAGTGGCTGCCTTTGGCGGTGTTCGGGCTGCTGGCCCCGCTCGACCTGTACCTGCTGCTCCGCGTCATCCGGCCCCTGCTGCTGCCGTGACCCTGGCGCGGTTGGCCGGAAAGCCGGAATATTGAGCACATACGAGACGGTGCTTTAGGGTGCAGGTCGCGCTGTCAGGCTCAAAGACTCGGCACCCAGCACTCAGCCCTTTTTTAATGCACCCAGACAAGTTCATACAGAGTCCATAACGATAGATCGGCACAGGGGAATCGCATGGCAGACATCAAACAATCCGTTCAGAGTCAGTTTGGCCGGGTGGCGGAAAATTACCGGACCAGTGCGGTCCACGCCGCCGGGACTGATTTGCAGCGGATCGTGGCGTTGGTCGCGGCGCATCCGGTCGAGCGCGCGCTGGACGCTGGCTGCGGCGCAGGGCACACGGCAGCCGGCATCGCGCCGCATGTGACCGACGTCACCGCCTTCGATCTCACCCCGACGATGCTGGAGCAGGTGACGCGGCTGGCAGCAGAACGCGGCCTGTCGAATCTCACGACCCGCCAGGGGGATGTCGAAGCACTCCCGTTTGAGGATGCGTCATTCGACCTGGTCGTGTCGCGCTACAGCGCCCATCACTGGCCGCATCCTGCCATCGCCGTGCAGGAGATTGCACGCGTGCTCAAACCCGGCGGGCGTTTCATCCTCAGCGACATCATGGCAGCGGACGACCCGGCCCAGGACACCTTTCTGCAAACGCTGGAACTGCTGCGCGATCCCTCGCACGTGCGCGATCACAGCCCGGCCCAGTGGCAGTCGATTTTCAGAGACGCGGGACTGACACCAACAGTGGATTTGACCTGGCTGCTCCCGTTGAATTTCGAGTCGTGGGTCGAGCGCATCCAGACCCCGGCGCTCCACGTCGAGATGCTCAAATCGCTGTTCGACGGCGCACCGGTCGAAATCCGCGAAGCATTTCAAATCCAGCCCATCTACGATTTCTGCATCCCAGGGGCGCTCGTCATCGGAACAAAAGAGACCTGACCGCGCACGAGAGCCGGTCAGCCGTCGATCAGCCGCGTCACCGCCTGAAGCAGATCATCACGACGCACCGGCTTGAGCAGATGGGCGTCCGCGCCCAGGTCTACATCCAGGCCGTGCGCGTCCGCGATCGACCACATTATGACCGGGATATGCGCCGTCTGCGTGTGCGTCTTCAGATCGTGCAGCACATCCCAGCCGCTGCGCTGCGGCATAATCACATCGAGGATAATCACGGCGGGCAGCAGCTGCCCCGCCAAGTCGATCGCCCGCTGCGGGTTGGTCATGCCCAGCACGTGGAAGCGGTCGCTGTTGAGGTAATCGCGCGCCAGTTGGAGATCGTCCGTGTCGTCGTCCAGCACCAGGATGAGCTGCTTATCCACATCCACCGCTTCCAGTTCTGCCGTTTCGGAAATCGGATTCAGTGGGTCGTAAGGCAGCAGCGCCGTGAAGGTGCTGCCCTTGCCGGGCACACTTTCCACCCACATATAGCCTTCATGCAGACCCACAAAGCGATAGCTGATTGCCAGCCCCAGCCCGGTTCCCCCAAATTCGCGCTGCGAGGAGCTGTCCACCTGCCGGAACGCATCGAAGATGTACACCTGATCGTCCGGGGCGATGCCGATGCCGGTGTCGATCACGCGCAGGGCGATCCATTTCCCATCCGGTACCCCCACATGCAGCGGCGGCTGCCACTCCGCACCGGAAATGGCCTGCTTGCGCACCGTGACGGGATAAGCTTCCAGCGTCACGCTGCCCTCGCGAGTGAACTTGACCGCGTTGTCCAGCAGATTGGTCAACACCTGGCGGATGCGCTGCGGGTCCGCCTGAATCAGCGGCAGATCAGGATCAAGCTCCTGGCGCAGCGCCAGCCCTTTGCGTTCTGCGGCAAACGTGACCGGGGTCAGCGCCTGTTCGATTAATGCGCTCAGGTTGACCGGTTCCAGCGTCAGCCGCATCTGCCCTGCCTCGATGCGCGACAGGTCGAGGACGTCGTTAATCAATTCGAGCAGTTGCGTCCCGCCGGTATGGACGCGCGTCAGCCGGTCGAGCTGAGAATCGTTGATCTCCCCGTAAATCCCGTTTTTGAGCATGTCGCTGTAGCCGATAATGGCATTCAGCGGCGTGCGCAGTTCGTGACTGATGTTGGCAAGAAATTCGCTCTTGAGCCGGTTGGCAACCAGCGCTTCTTCGTACAGGTCGGCATTCACGATCGCCAGGGCCAGTTGGCGGCTGATGGTGATGAGCGTTTCTTTCTCCCAATCGGTGAACAGACGCCTCTTGCCCAGGCTGTGCAGGCCGATGCCCCCCAGCAGCCGACGCCGCGCAATCAGCGGAGCCACCAAGACCGACACCACCCCCGCCCGCCGCCAGGCAGTCCGCAGCGGTCCTTCCAGGTCGCTGAGTTCGACATCGTCGATCGAAATGACGTCGCCGCCCGTCAGTTGTTCGTGATAATCGCGCTGTTTGAGCAGCAGCCGCAGGCCCTGTACACCGAGTTGAGGATATTCGGCGGCCAACTGGGTGTCAATGCGGCGGATGTCGATCAGCACAATGCCGCAATAATCGACCTGGAAGATGTCCGTAAACTGGCGGGCCGCCAGACGCAGAATCTCATCCCGGTCGAGAGTCGTGCTGACCATCGAGGAAATCCGATGAATCGCCCCCAACCGCTGGCTGCGCTGCTGAAGCGCCTCCATCGCCAGCCGCGATTGAGCATGCATCCGCGCATTCTCGACCGCGACTGCTGCCTGCCGCGCTACGGCAAAAGCGAGGTTGGCATGCGCCTGGGTATAAAACCCTGCGGTCAGTTTATCCAGCGTCACGATGCCGATTGGGTGATCTTCGACCAGCAGCGGTACACCCAGCCAGCTTACCACACCCGGCGCGCCCTCAATCTCCTCCAGAGGCTGCCAGGCCGGGTGCTCTGGGGCATTGTCCAGAATGATAGGCTGCCGCGATTCGAGCGCCAGTTTCATGGGGTGATCGCGCCCGATCTGGAGTTCGAAGCCCCGTGTGTGCGGGTCAAACCCCTGCGTTGCAGCGATGATCAGCGTGGACTGCGTTTCGGTCTGGCCGGTCAGCAGCATAATCGACGCGCTGTCATACGGCACCAGCCGCTGCATCTGTTCGAGGACGCGGTCCAGCACCTCATCGTATTGCAGCGTCGAGCCGACATCCCGGCTGATGTCGATGAGCGTATTGGAAATGCGGCGGCGCTCCTGCTCGGCGGACAGCGATTGAGCCGATTCCAGTACCAGCGAAAGCTGCGACCCAATCGTCAGCAGCAGCGACAGGTCCGTGTCGCCATACTGGTTTGGCAGTGAGCTTTGTACCCCCACCAGGCCGATGATTTCGTTTTTGCGGTTGCGCATGGGGATGCCCAACCACGACTGAATAGGCAGATCGTCGCTGCCGTTCATGGTCAGCACAGACTCGTCAATTTCCAGCGCGGCCAGCCGCTCCGTCTCCGTTTGCAGGCTGCGAAAATGCAGTGCGATTCCATGCCGAACCAGCGCCTGATGCAGCGGCAGCAAGGGTGTTTCCACGCTGCCGTTCTGTTGGCTCAGGGGAAAAGTAAAGCTGCCGCTGGTTCCATCATACAACCCGACCAAGCATGAGGAATCATGAAACAGCAGGCCCATCTGCCGAGCCAGCGGTTCCCATAAACCTTCCGGGTCGACCTGGCTGGCAAGCATCTGGCTCAGCTCGGTCATGATCTCCAACTGCTGCATGCGCCGTTCCGTCAGGCTGAAGAACTCGGCATTCTGAATAGCGACGGCGGCGCTGTTGGCGAATGTCGCCAGCAGTTGCAGGCTGTGGTCGTCAAAAGCATGAGGCCGGTTGGACTGGACACACAATGCGCCGACCACCGTCGTCCCCTGGGCGATCATCGGCACACCCAGGAACGAATCAGGCGGGTCGCGGTCGAGGGCAAAATGAGCGCGAACGGTCAGGCGTTCGGCAGGCGTGCGCCAGGAGATCGGGACCGCACCGGCGATGATCTGGGAAACCAGGTCGTGACCGGGTTCATACGGCAGCGACAGCCGCAGGTGCTTCGACCGGCTGTGGCGATCGACCCGCAGGACGCGCTGTTCGCGATTGAAGAGGACGAACAGCACACCATCAGGCATCAGCACCTGATCCACCGCCTGGTAAACCTGCTGCGCCAGGTCATCCAGCCGTGGTGTGGTATGGATGAGCAGGGCTGCGGCGTGGAGGGTGCTCAGCCTCGCCGCCAGATGGCGCAGGTCGCCGGACACCGGATCATGATGTGCCATCTGACCCAGTTGGTCGAGAATGTCCTGCACGCTGCGCACATCCCCAGACTCGAACGCACCGCGCTGGCTGGATTGCAGACAGAGCAAACCCAACGGCTGCGACTCCACCTGGATGAAGACGACCGCCTCCGCCGCCACACGCTCAAGGAGGTCGGGAAAGCCGATTCGTCCGTCCGCCGTCGTATCATTGTGAATCACAGGCTGTGCCGGTCCGCCGCTCGGCCACCTCAGCCGCAGCGCCGCCGCGTCGAGCACCCGCTCTCCAGTCAGATTCGCCGGGGGAGCCTGAAGTGTATGCGCCCCAATCCGCCGCAGTCGGGTCCGTTCGGGATTGAGCAGAAAAACCTGCACCGCCTCATAGCGAAAATAATGGCTGATGAGACGGCTGGCGGGCTGCAAAACGCGCTCCAGTTCGCCGGGCAGGTTCCGAACGGGCGGCTGGGCGGCTTCATCAAGCAGTGCGCTCACACCGTTTTGTTCGCTGAGATGATG
>JAIOHO010000655.1 GCA_019912905.1 Anaerolineae bacterium | reverse complement strand
GCGATGGTGCTGGCCCGGCTGCCGCGCCTGGTGTATGCCGCGCCGGACCCCAAAGCCGGGGCTGCGGGCAGCGTGCTCAATATCTTGCAGCACGAAGCGCTCAATCACCGCGTCGAAGTCGAGTCCGGCCTGCTGGCCGACGAAGCCGCCGAGCAGATTCGCGCCTTTTTCCGCAAGCTGCGCGCCGAAGGGCAAAAATAGGCAGGTTCCTCATCCTGGTAGGAATCTGACCGAACGACCAATGACATTAGTATCCCCGATAATATGACCACAGACTTCAATCTGGCGTATATGCTGAATTAGCATCACGTCGCTGTTGCGGACTTTGCAGCGGCAGAAAACAGAATTGTGTCTCGATAGCTGCCGAAAGCTGCCCTCCCGGGTATGACTTTCGGTTTTTTGTTTCTTTAGGAGGAAGGAAGAAAAATGCACAGGCGATGGATTCTTCTCAGTTTGTTGCTGTTGTTGGTGTTCATCGTGCCGACGCTGGCCCAGGAGGAAGGTCCGCCACAGGTCGGTCTGCGCCCGGATGCGCCGACCTATGCCCTGCACGGGCCGTATTGGGTCGGGACACAGGAGTTCGTCATTGAGGATGCGGAGCGCCCCATCCCGCTGACGGTGTGGTATCCGGCGCTGAATCCGGAAAACAAAGAAGAAAGCGTTGCTTACACGCCGATCATAAAGTGGGTAACCATGCCCGAGGGTGACTACACCGTAATCGGGCGCGCCCTACGCGACGCGTCACCGGATGCGGTTGACGCCCCGTATCCACTGATCGTTTTCTCGCACGGCTACGCCGCTTTTCCTGCCCGGCACGCCTATTTTCCCGAGCATCTCGCATCCTATGGTTTTGTGGTTGTTGCGCCCGATCACCCCGAGCACTGGTATTTTGAGGGGGATCCCAATCGCGATGTCTTGCAAATTACGGCAGACCGACCACGCGATATAGTCAGGGTCCTGGACTACGCTGACAGCTTGACAGGCTCAGGCGGGATGTTCGAGGGGCTGATTGACATGGACCAGGTCGCGATTTCAGGACACTCATATGGGGGTTACACCGCCCTGGCTGCTGCCGGTGCGCGTTATGATCTCGAAGCGTACAATACTTACTGTGCGGATGTCAGCGATGATCCGGCTGTATCAGAAGTTCTGTTTTGTCCTCAGATTGTCCCGAATGAAGTAGAATTGGCGCGACTTGCCGGGCTTGATCCGATGCCGGAAGGCCTGTGGCCGTCGATGGGCGACCCGCGGATCAAAGCGGTTCTACCTTTGGCAGGCGATGCTTATCTGTTCGGCAACGATGGTCTCGCTGAGGTGACGATTCCGATGTTGGCGATGGGTGGCACTCTTGACACGTCGACACCCTATGCCTGGGGCGCGCGCTTCGCTTACGATCATATTGGCAGCCAGCAGAAATCCCTGGTGGGGATCGAGTCTGCCGAGCACAGCTTGTTCAACACGCCATGCAATGATGAACTCTGGATGCTCGATATTGGTGCCCATTACTTCTGCTCCGATGCCGTCTGGGATATGGATCGAGCGCACGACCTCATCAACCATTTTGCCACCGCTTTTCTACTCGACGTGCTGAAGGGCGATGCGGAGGCGCACGCTGCGCTGCTGGCGGAGAACGTCGATTTTCCTGGCATCGCCTATGAGACGACGCTGAAATAGACTGGTTTTTACAGAGGCGGTCGCGCGAGGGGCCGCCTCTCACGAGTGGATACCCCAACAATCGGCGTGGTTTCTCCCTTGTCATTTGGGCGGGGTATCAGTATCATTCAGCCACCACTGGAGAGGTGCCAGAGTGGTTGAATGGGCCTGTCTCGAAAACAGGTGTATCCTTTATGGGTACCGTGGGTTCGAATCCCACCCTCTCCGCACCAGCCTGTCAATCTGACGGGCTTTTTTATTTCCCGAGGTCCTCACCCCGGCCCCTCAGTCATCAAGATAATGACGAGGAAGGGACAGGGCGAGGGGGCGGTTGGCAGCCTCAGCCGTTATGTATTCGCCCCGTACAGATGGTCGTGCTGGTTGTCGAGGATGGTCTCAATCTCGGCCATCACGTCGTCGGTCAATCGCGGCACGACATCCAGCGCGGCAAAATTTTCCTCGACCTGCGAGGCTCGGGATGCGCCGGTGATGACGGTGCTGACACGGGGGTTCTTCAGACACCAGGCCAGCGCCAATTTCGCCATGCTGGTGCCTAATTCGCCGGCAATCACCGTAAGTTCCCGCACCTTCGCCAGCTGTGACTGACCCGTTTCACTCTCCAGCCGGGCTTTCAGCCAGCCATAAGACGGCAGATTCATGCGGCTGTCGTCGGGAATGCCGTCGTTATACTTGCCGGTGAGGAGTCCACTTGCCAGCGGTGACCAGATCGTCGTGCCCAGCCCCAAGGTATCTTCGTGATACAGCCGGGCGTATTCGTGTTCGAAGCGGTAGCGGTGGAACATATTGTATTCGGGCTGCTCCATCGTCGGCGCAATCAGGTTATACTGACGGGCCACAGCGTAAGCTTCCATCAACTGCTGCGCGGACCATTCGCTGGTGCCCCAGTAGAGCACGTCGCCGCGCTGGATCAGCTCAGTCATGGCGCGGACGGTTTCTTCGATGGGCACTTCTGGGTCAGGCCGGTGACAGAAAAACAGATCGAGATAATCGCTTTGCAGCCGCTCGATGGCCTGATGGCAAGCGTGGTAAATGTGCTTGCGCGACAAGCCGCGCTGGATCGGGGAGGGATTCTCGACCGAACCGCCAAACACCTTGCTGGAGACGAGGTAGCTGTCGCGCCGCCAGCCTGCTTTGGTCAGCGCCTCGCCCATGACCGTCTCTGCCTGACCGCGCGCGTAGACCTCGGCGTTGTCGAAGAAATTACAGCCGCGATCATAGGCCGCCGTCATGATTTCAAGGGCCTGATCGACCCCGTACTGCTGGCCGAATGTGACCCAGGCCCCGAACGACAGCGCGCTCACTTTGAGGCCGGATTTTCCCAGGCGTCGGAATTCCATGTGTATTGCCTTTCCTTACGAAAACATTGGTGAATCTTCGACACCCAGTATAACGTGCCTGAAGCAGGCCGCCCGGCCAAGTGGACTCCATCTCGCAGGCCAATGCCTTACCCCCGTCCCATAAATGGCATCTGGGTCGCCATCACCGTGAGAAACGGCACATTCACATCCAGGGGTAGATTCGCCATATACAGCACCGCCTGGGCCGCGTAATCGACATCCATCGTCGCTTCGACCGCCACTGTCCCGTTGGCCTGCAAGACCCCGTTTTTCATGCGCTCGGTCATCTCGGTGGCGGCGTTGCCAATATCGATCTGACCGCAGGCAATATCGAAAGGCCGACCATCCAGCGCGGTGGACTTGGTGAGGCCGGTGATGGCGTGTTTGGCCGCCGTGTAGGGGGCCGAATGGGGCCGGGGCGTATGGGCGGAGATCGACCCGTTGTTGATGATTCGTCCGCCGCGCGGGGTCTGCTGCTTCATCACGCGAAAGGCGTGCTGCGTGCAGAGGAAAGCCCCCGTGACGCAGGTATCCAGCACCGTGCGCCACTGGTCGTAAGTCAGGTCTTCGAGCGGGATAGCCGGTGCGCCCACCCCCGCATTGTTGAACAGCACGTCGAGCCGTCCGAATTTAGCTTCGATTGCGGCGAACAACGCCTCTACTGCTTCGGGGTCACTCACATCGGTGGGCACCACCAGCGCCCGCGAGTCCGACACTCCGGCTTCCTGCACGGCTTGTTCCAGTGGTTCGAGGCGGCGGCCCGCCAGCGCGACCGAGTAACCCGCCTCCCACAAGAGCAGCGACGTGCGGTTGCCGATCCCGGTTCCTGCACCGGTGACGAGGGCGATTCGATTGGTTGAAGTCATGCGGTCCTCTTTCTGGATAGGTTCGTAAGCGTCTGGGGGATGGTTATAAAACGAATCGGCCTTTTTCGCATATTGGCTGGACTGCATCTGATCGTCAGTGTGTAAGGGTGATTAGCCGCACCGCGTCCAATGGAGAGGGCGATCCTGAAGTTGCCTGGCCTGAATGATGAATGAATCCTAGAGGAATCCTGATGAATGCAGCGCATTTACTGGCGCAGCGCCGCCAGAAAGACGACTTTTTCAAACGCCACCCGCAGTCCCCGTTGACGCCGGAGCAGCAGGGACAGTTCAACGGCCTGCGTTACTACGACCCGAACCCGGACCTCGACCTGACGGTGACGGTCGAACCGTTTGCCGAGAAAACGCGGGTGCAGGTCCAGACCACGACCGGCGGCGTCCAGATCTACGAGCGCTACGGCCAGTTCACGTTTACGGTGGAGGGCGAACCGGCGCGCCTGACACTCTATCGCGCAGATTATGGCTTTTTCCTGCCATTCGTCGATGCGGGCGCGGGCACGGAGACGTATCCTGCCGGGCGCTACCTCGAACCGGAGCATCTGGGCGGCAATCGTTTTTTGATCGACTTCAACGCCGCCTATAATCCCTATTGCGCGTACAGCGACGCGTGGACCTGCCCGATTACTCCGGCAGAGAACCGACTCAAAGTGGCGATCCGCGCCGGGGAAAAGCTGCCGGATGACGTCTGGGTCGAGCACGCAGGCTAGAGCATGGCGATTTCGGAGGCGAAGTAGCAGTAGACCAGCAGCGTGCCGATGGCCGCCAACACGTGCCAGAAGCCGTGCCCCTGGATCGGTGAATCGGGATCGCACCACAGGCGGGCGACTGCGCCGGAGGGCAGCCAGCAGGCAAACGCGGCGGCGAAGGACGCGACCACCGCCAGGAACCAGGGCGTGCTGCGCACGAAGCCGGGCGTATAGCCCAACCAGGCGGCGATCATCACAAATAATTCGACCAGAAACCAGCTTCCGGCCACGACGATCTGCGTCGTCCGATGACTGCTCTCAGACCGGAAGGTGACGATGCCCACGATGAGGGCGATGAGGCCGAACAGAAGCCACATGAGTTCCAGCGGCGCGCCGAACCAGCTCATCAGCAGGCGCGTGACGGTGTAGCTGAGGCTGAGGCCTGCCCACAGGATGATCGACAGATTGTCGAACCAACCGGCCCACTTCTTCAGCGAGGCGTGAAAGACCATGCTGCCCGGTCCCATGAAGGTTACGGCCAGCGCATAGGCCAGGGGAATCAACGCGGTCGGGTCGGCCATCGGATTGGGCGCGGGGGCAGCGCGCGTCCCCAGGATGAGCACGATCATCAACCCGGAGGCGACGAAGGCCAGATTCGACCAGACGCTGATGGGCTGCTTGACCCAGCCGCTGTCATAGCCTTCGCAGAAGATAATCTTTTCGGGGTCGCCGGTGTTCAGGAAGTCGTCATAGTCGGAGTCGTTGGCGCTGGTGGGAATCCAGTGAAACACCAGCCCCAGGACCAGCACCGCGCCCACCGTCAGCGTCGCCCACAGCAGTGCGGGCAGCCACAGATTGGCGCTCACCGTGGTGATGAGCGCGACTGCCAGGATGCCGATGAGGATCGAAAACGGGACGATCAGACCGTATAATGCCCACCGTTCCTTGGTGCTCATGGGACGCCTCTCGCTGGCTAAGCCTCTTTTCGCGCATTATACCGTCGATTGTTACTTCCGGTATGCGCGGCCCCTAAGACTCCCGCATCAGGGAGGTCAGCATACTGTGCAGCAGGCTGCGCCCGGCGATGTTGGCCCGGAAGCTGCCAACCTGATCACCGGCTCCGCCCGCAAAACGCAGCGTAGAGGCCAGCGCGATTCCCGCGCCGATGCGCAGTTCGACCAGATAATCTGACAGGGTAAACAGGCGCGCATCCAGCCGCTGGATGATCGGCGTCACCTGGCTCGCATCGACCAGTTGCGCGAGACGATGGCTTTCCAGCGTGTAATCGCTGGCGAGGTGATAGAACTGCACGTCGGCGTAACCCTGATGCGGCAGGCCGCGCAGCGCCGGGTGGTCGTGCAGCAGCTTGATCGCTTCGCGCCAGAAGGGGCACGGCTGGACGGGCAGGCTGCCAGAGCCAGTCTGAAACAGGATGGCCCGGCCACCCGCGTGCACGAACGCCTGCACCTCCGGGGTGAAGACACCGGCCAGCAGCACATGCCCGCCCAATGGGTCTAAAGCAGCGCAGAACGGAACAGCGGCAGCGGTGTCGCGCAGGTCGTCCAGCCCGCCCAGCGTGCCTGCCGGATCGAATAAGGTCAGATTCGCGGGCCAAGTCGTCACCGCCGGGTAAATCCACAGCGGCCAGCGATTAGCAACCGTCTCATTCAGGCGGACGTGCAGCGCCAATTCGCCGGGCTGATTCACTGGGGGCACCGGGAAGGCGATCGACGCAATTTCGCGCGGTTCGCCTGCCGGAAGCGGACCATCCACCGGGCAGCGGCCTTCCTGTATCACGCTGCCGCCGGAATCGACCACCTGCCAGTCGAGTTCGCCGCCGGGCAGGGCTGCGCCGCTGTGTGCCAGGACGACGCGGTATTCGGCCTGCGTGCCTGCGGTCAGGTTGAAGCGATCCACCGGGGCGGGACGATCGCCGCCGTGCTGCCAGACACGCGCACGCCCCTGTTCCAGCAGCAGCACCGTGTCGGCGTTGAAGGCCCGGAAAGCCTCTATGGGGTACTTGGTGCGGCCCAGGTCATCGAACATGGCCGAGGTCGCCAGCGGCGTGTCGCGCATCCCGGTCACGACGTAGCCGCCCATGCCGCCGCGCGCCCGCACTTTTTCGAGTATCGCCTTGCGCACGACGAAGGACTGCTGGCGTGAAATCTGCTCCAGGGCGGCGTAATCGAAACCCGTATCGAGGGCCGCCATGCGCTCCCGCTGCTCCGGGTAGGCCAGTTTCTCGATGGCATGGATCGGGTTGCGCTCGGTAAACCACCAGGGCAGGTCGCCGCCGTGCGCCGCCGCAATCGTCTCCAGATCCCGGTAATCGTCGGCATCGCAGAATTCGCCAAAGATCCAGGGGCGTGCCGGTCGCCAGTCGCGCCGGAAATGATCGACCAGCGGGTTGAAGTAGTGCAGGTCGCAGTAAAAGTGATAGTCGTTGAAGTCGGCGTAATCGAACGTCAGGCCGCCGTAAGCCTCGCCGGACCCGCTGTTATCGCAGGCCAGCACGCCGCAGGTCCGGCTGCGCAGCAGCTCATCCAACTGGCCGAGCAGCGCGGCATCGACGCCATGTCCCAGTTCGCAGCCCAGGCTGTAGAGCACGATGGAGGGATGGGCGTGGGCCAGGGCCAGCATGTCGCGATATTCCACCGGAGCCTGAGCACGCAGGCGCGGCGTCACCTCCGGCAGCCACATCGGGAGTTCCAGCCACAGGGACAGGCCCTCCTCGTCGGCGATCTCGAAATAGCGCGGCGCGGGCACGAACAGGCACAGCTTGATCAGGTTATAGCCCAGTGCGCGGACACGCCGGAACTCATCGCGGATGGTGGCCTCGTCGGGTGCAGGGCACAGGAGGTCGGGATACCAGCCCCAACTCAGCACCCCGCGCAGGCAGACCGGTTCGCCGTTGAAGCGAAGCTGCGCGCCGTCGTTGGACAGGGTGCGAAAGCCAAAGGTCCGCGTGACCTGCGCGGTGACCTCTCCGTCGTGCTCAACCATGATTTCCGCCGTGTACAAACGCGGCTGGACCGGGGACCAGGACTGCATCGAATCGACCAGCAGGTGGATGTCGATGCGCTCAACCGGACCGCGCCAGATCGCGGCTTCCTGGCCGTCCGGGTCGAGCAGGCGCACGACTGCCACTGTGTCGCGCTCGGCTGCCTGGATCGCCGCCTGCACATGCACCGTCTGCTGGATCGCATCCGCCAGAATCCACACGTCGTCGATTGCCGAGCCGGGGAAAGCTGCCAGCCGCGCCGACTGCCAGATGCCGCCGAAGGGGATGCTGACATCCGGCAGGAACCCGGCCAGCGACTCGCGCATCGGGAAGCGCTCACCCGGTTTGTAGACCGTTAGATGAATATGATTGTCCTCGCCGGGCTGGATGACATCAGTCACGTCGAAGGCGAACGGCGTCCACAGGCCGCTGTGTGTCCCGACGGACTGGCCGTTGACCTGTACCGCGACATGATAGCTGACCGCATCGAACTGAAGCTGGATGCGCTGTCCACGCCACCCGGCGGGCACGGGGATGGTCGTCTCGAATTCGGCAGGACCTTCCAGGCGGCGGGCGTAACCCTGCGCCTCCCAGGTGCCGGGGACGTCGATTGAGCCAGCCTGATCGCCCAGGCGGAACGACCAGCGGCCATCCAGCGAGATTGTCGCAGCCAGTGTATTGTGCCAGGGGTTCATAGGCGTTCACCAGGGATGAAACGAGCGGCGCAAGGGTTCAGGCTGCGACAATTCGCCGCAGCCTGATTCAGGTTATTCTTCCAGGGCAGCGATCTGTTCCTGACCCTGCTTCAGCACATCCGTCAGGGATGCCTGTTTCGACAGAAAAAGCGAGGCCATATCGTCCACGATGCTCTGAGCCTGCGCCACTTTGGGATGGAAGGGGCGCGGGGTGGGCACGCTCGCGTCACTGTAGCGAACCATGTTGGTCAGGGTGAAATTGCCCTCATCCTGCAACGCCTCCGCGATCGAGAAGCGCGGCGACATCAGGAAGCCCTGTTCGCGGGCGATCTGCGGCGCAATCTCGTTTGAGGTCAGGAACCGGATCAGTTCAGCAGCGCCCTCCGGGTTGGGGGCGAACTTGGGCACCTCAAACCCCGATCCGCCCGTCCAGCTTTTGCTGCCTGCCGGTCCCGCCGGGGGCAGTTCGACCACGACTTTTTCCGGCGCGAACCATTCGGTATCGGCGCGGGCAGCGTCATAGAAGAACGGCCACTGGCGCATGAAGGCGATTTTGTCCTGCATATACAGCGCATTCTGGGCGTTGTAATCCTGATTCAGTGCCGTTTCCGGCAGAATCTGGTGGGTATGAATCAGGTCGTACAGGTACTGGAAAGCCGTCGCGGTGCCCTCATCGAAGGCGAAAATATCGCCCCCGGTCTGGCTCGTCAGGTAGGCCAGGTAAACGTACAGCAGCGCCGGTTTTGCCAGCCCATCCGTCGTCCCCCAGATTCCCTGCGCGCTGTCGGTGAAGGCTTTCCCAATTTCGACGACTTCATCCCAGGTCGCAGGTGCGGCCAGACTGCGCTCAGTCAGCCA
The DNA here is from genome assembly GCA_019912905.1 of Anaerolineae bacterium. Classification (GTDB taxonomy): domain Bacteria; phylum Chloroflexota; class Anaerolineae; order Aggregatilineales; family Phototrophicaceae. Next base: position 1,195 of record JAIOHO010000655.1, on the reverse strand, counting down.
GTCAGCGCGGGTAAAGAAGTAGCCCATCTCGAACCCGTGCGGGATACGGTAGCGCTGGCCGTCGAAACTGTGCCAGACGTCGATCATCTCGGTCATGCTGTCCGGGAAGTCCGCCCAGGTTTCTGCCGGGATGATGTCTTCCAGCGATTGCAGCCAGCCCGCGCGCATCATCAGCGGCGAGGCTTCATCCGAGTCGCTGATGACATCGTAGGCGCTGGTCCCGACGGCAAACATGGTGCTCAAGTGGGTGAGGGTGTCGGTCCCGCTGGTGCTTGGCAGGGCCTCCAGATTGACGGTCAGGCCGGTGGAATCCTCGAATTCCGGCAGCACACTGCGGATCGTATCATGCGTAAAGGCCGGAATAAATAACACCAGCGGCCCCTGCGCACGGACGACGCGCGGTGCAAATATGCCCTGGGTGGCGATTTTGCTGCCACCCGCCGCGCTCAAGGCTGTTGCAATTCCGGCGGCAGTCCCCTTGAGGAACACCCGCCGTGACATGCCCCGTTCCGATACCTGGCGTTTCATGATACCAAACTCCTTTTTCTAGACAGTCATTTTTTGGACAAACGAACTGAAGCTTCCCCTGCATCAGGCGCTTACAGGCGCGGCAGCCGCTGGATGACGGGCAGCATGGCCGGGAAGGGCAGGTGCGGTTCCGCCTGATACCAGTAAGCGGTCGAGGCGTAATCGTTGGTCAGCTTGTTCGCGTGGCCGTGCTCGATGGTGACCCGAATCGACTGCTCGAAGAAAATCGGGTCTTCGATGTGATAGCGGTAGACCGTGTTTTTGCCGCGCCAGCGCCAGTCATCCGTGCCCTGGTAGAGGATGACGCCGTGATAGGGCGCGTGGTATTCCTGCTGCGGCGCGTAAGCCGTGTTAAAGTAATCTTCGGTGCCAGTGCCGTGAATGCCGGGCCAGGGGGCACCATCGACAAAGATCATGTCGTCGCCTTCGCCGTACCAGTCGTTGGCCTGCCGTGAGAAGCAGTCGATGTCGAGATGGCAGCCGACGTAATGGCCGCGGCCTTCGGCTTCGAGGATGACATAATTATTCTCGCCTTTGTTGGGTTGGCTCCAGGCTTCCCACATCGTATCGAGGTGATCCTCCCAGCGCACGGCGGGGTCGGCCCAACCAGGGGTCGGATTGACGCGCCGCCACTGAGCATGAAAACGACCATAATCGTGCATATCGG
>JAIOHO010000654.1 GCA_019912905.1 Anaerolineae bacterium | reverse complement strand
CAGGCCTCAGCGGGTATTGTCAGGATCAGATGTGCCCAGGATACCGCCCGGACGCACCAGCAGCAGCAGGATCAGCACGATAAAGACGAAGGCATCCCGGTAGCTGGTGAGAGAAGAAGGCAGGAAATTTTTGAAGAACTGGATGATTTCAGGGGCGGTCGTCGCTGCCGGAAGAATATCGCCCATGCCTGGCACAGCGGTCAGCAGAACTTCCAGCAGGCCGAGCGTATAGCCGCCGACCACCGCCCCGGCAATGCTGCCGAAGCCGCCGATCACCGCCGCGATAAAAGCCTTGAGGACCGGCGAAAAGCCCATGTCCGGGTTGATGGTGCCGGACTGCACGGCGTACAGCAAACCGGCCACACTCGCCAGAATCGCGCCAATGACGAAGGCGGTCACGATGACGCGGTTGGTGTTGATGCCCATCAACTGGGCTGCCTGAATATCCTCAGCCGCGGCCCGCATCGACAGTCCCAGAGTCGTGCGCGTGACGAACACGCTCAGCAAAAACAGCAGCACCAGGCCCAGCGCCAGGCTGACCATGTTGACTTTGGGGATGGTCAGCACGCCGATGGTGACGACGCCGCGCAAAAACTCGATGGGGGGAAAGGCGATCTGGAGCGGCTGCTGTGCGAAGCGGGACGTCAGCAGAGCGCTGTTCTGGAGGATTTGCCCGACGGCGAAGGACGTCAGCAGGGCGGCGACCGGCGGCGCGCTGCGGATAGGCCGGTAGGCGATGCGTTCCATCAACACGGCGATCAGAATCGTGCCGAGCACCATCAGCAGCAGGGCAATGGGCAGCGGAATCTGGGCGATGAGGGCAAAGGCGGCGATGTAGGCGGCAATCATCATCAGGTCGCCGTGCGCGAAATTGATCAGCCGCAGGATGCCAAAGACCATCGCCAGGCCGACCGCCATCAGCGCATAAAGGCTGCCGATGCTCAATGCGTTGATCAACTGCTGAAGTGCATACAGCGGCACACTCATACTGTGCCTCCAAGATACGCCTGTTCGACCTGTGGATTGGACAGGAGTGCAGCGGCAGCGTCCGCCAGAATGATCTTGCCGGTCTCCATCACGTAGCCCCGGTCGGCGACTTCGAGCGCTTGCCAGGCGTTCTGCTCGACCAGCAAAATAGTGACCCCCTGTGCCTTAATCCGCCGGATTATAGCAAACACCGATTCGACCAGCAAAGGAGCCAGCCCCAGCGAGGGTTCATCGAGCATCAGCAGGCGCGGCTGGGCCATCAATGCCCGGCCAATCGCCAGCATCTGCTGCTCCCCGCCGGAGAGCGTGCTGGCCGGCTGTTTGCCGCGCTCTTCCAGGATGGGAAACAAGTCGTAGACTTCGCGCCGGGTACGCTCCATGGCCGTGCGATCGGTCTGGGTGACCGCACCCAGGCGCAGGTTTTCGTTGACCGTCAGGTGGCCGAACAAGCGCCGACCTTCGGGGCAGTGGACGACCCCCAGGTGCACGATGTCATGGGGAGGCAGCCGGTCGAGGCGCTGGCCGTGATAGGTAATGCTGCCGTGCCGGGGCCTCAGCAGGCCGGAAATCGTCCTCAAGGTGGTCGATTTGCCGGCACCGTTGGAGCCGATGAGGGTCACCAGCTCGCCGTCGTTCACCGTCAGCGAGACGCCCTTGAGCGTCTGGATCTTGCCATAATAGACATCAATGTGATCGATCTGCAACATACGGACAATCCTTGGTGGTTCAGGAGGCTTCGACGTGGTGCGTTCTTCCCAGGTAGGATTCGATTACCTCAGGGTTGCGCCGAATGGCCTCAGGGGTATCCGTCGCCAGCACCCGGCCATAATTCAGCACCATAATCCGGTCGCATATATTCATGACCAGGCGCATGTCGTGTTCGACCAGGATGATAGCGAGGTCGAAGCGGTGCTTGACTTCCAGAATCATCTGGTGCAGGGCGTCGGTCTCGCTGACATTCATCCCAGCGGCGGGTTCATCAAGCAGCAGCAGTCGAGGGGAGGTTGCCAGGGCGCGCGCGATTTCCAGGCGGCGCTGCATGCCGTAGGGGAGGTTCCCGGCCTGAAAGTTGGCCTGTTCCGCCAGCCCGAACAATTCGAGGTGATGCAGGGCTTCTTCGGTGAGGGCGCGTTCCTTGCGCCGGAAAGACTCCAGGCCAAGGACGAACTCCAGTGGGCCGAAGTGGGTGCGCAACTGCTGGGCCACGCGCACATTATCCAGCACGGACAGCGCCCCGAAGAGGCGGATATTCTGAAAGGTGCGCGCGATGCCCAACTGGGTCACGTCAGGCATGCGCAGGCGGGTAATGTCCTGGCTCTGAAGCAGGATGGTTCCCTGAGTGGGCGGAAGGTAGCCGGTCAGACAGTTGAACAGGGTGGTTTTTCCGGCTCCGTTCGGGCCGATCACGCCCAGAATTTCACCGGAATCCACGAACAGGCTGACATCCTGCAAGGCGCGCAAGCCGCGAAATGTTTTGGTGAGATGCGACACCTGGAGCAGGTGTGGATGACTTATTTCGGGGGACATCGTTTTTCTCCAACGTGCGGCTACGATATTAGCCATGTTGCTGGAATGTAGCAAGAAATGCCCACCAGAGTTTGCGGCACTAAACTGGTGATAATGAACAACTCTGGCGTTAGGCATCTGGGAGGACCAATCATCGGACCGGTGGGCTTCATTGGGGCAAGCAGGCAGGCTCATCGGCCTTCAGCCGCCAGCCTTCAGACAAGATGACTTCAGGGTGACGGGGCAGCAGGCCGCTGTCACCGGTTTCATGTTTGCTGCTTATCTCGTCAGGAATGTCAGACGAGGATGGAATCGAGGGTAGGGATGGAGACGGATCAGCGGGCAGGGCGATAATGGAGGCTTCTTACGCCGCTCATCTCGAAACATCCAGTCTGGATTCGCACTTTCAGAGTCTCGATGGCCTGCCCGAACGCCGCCGGGTCGATCGAGGCATGCTGCGCGTGTAGGTATGGGCTGCGGTCGAGAATCGCCGCCCAGTCGATGGGATCACGGTGCCCGGAAAACTCAGCAGTGAGCGCAGCATTCAGTTCGGCCAGCAGGACCAACTGCGGAATCGCGCCAGGGTCAGGCTCCAGAAACGTTTCGAAGTAAGAGAAGCCGCCGATGCTGCAGCGCACGAGCAGGCGCATCCACGCCAGGCCGTATGGGGTCAGCCGCCAGTACCAGAAC
>JAIOHO010000653.1 GCA_019912905.1 Anaerolineae bacterium | reverse complement strand
GCGCGACGCTGGATGCCTGCCGGACGCGCATCCGGGCAGGGGATGGGGATACCCGCGCCCCCAGCGCCGCCGCCATCGTGCACGAAGCTGCCGCACGGTTGGCGCACCTCTTCCGCCCCTCGCTCAGGCCAGTGATCAATGCCACCGGCGTGATTATCCACACCAACCTGGGCCGCGCGCCTCTGGCTGAAAGCGCCCAGGACGCGGTGCGGGCAGTGGCGGCGCAGTACAGCACCCTGGAATTTGACCTCGACACGGGCAAACGCGGCAGCCGCCTGGTCCATGCCGGGAATCTGTTGTGCGAGATCACTGGCGCGGAAGCGGCGCTGGTCGTCAACAACAATGCGGCGGCGTTGGTGCTGCTGCTGTCGGCGCTGGCAAAAGATCGCGAAGTCATCATTTCGCGCGGCCAACTGGTCGAGATCGGCGGCGGCTTCCGCGTGCCGGATGTGATGATCCAGAGCGGCGCGGCGCTGGTTGAGGTGGGCACCACCAACCGCACCCGTACCGTCGATTACGAACAGGCTATCACTGCCCAGACCGCGCTCATCATGCGCGCTCATGCCTCCAATTTTAAGGTGATCGGCTTTACCGAAGCCGCGCCGCTCGACGAATTGGCGGCTCTGGCGCACCCACATGGGCTATGGCTGGTGGACGATCTGGGCAGCGGCGCGCTGCTGGATACCGCGCCCTTCGGACTCGATCACGAACCCACCGTGCAGGAAAGTCTCGCCTCCGGAGCCGATCTGGTGGCGTTCAGCGGCGATAAATTACTCGGCGGTCCGCAGGCGGGGATACTGGTCGGCAAAAAGGACCTGATCGACACCCTCAAGCAGCATCCCCTGGCCCGTGCCATCCGCGCGGATAAACTCTGCCTGGCGGCGCTGACGGCCACGCTCGATCATTATCGCAAGGGGGAAGCGCTGGATCAGGTTCCGGTGTGGCGCATGATCGCCCGCCCGCTGGAGGACATCCGCCGAACCGCGCAGGTGTGGGCCTCGGTGATTGGCGGCGAGGTCATCGATGGCGAATCGGCGGTTGGCGGCGGATCACTGCCGGGCGAAAGCCTGCCGACCTGCCTGCTGGCGCTGGACGTGCCCCATCCCGACGACTTCCTGGCCGCGCTGCGGGATGCAGACCCGCCGGTTATCGCCCGCATCGCCGAGGACAAGGTGCTGTTCGACCCGCGCACCGTGCTGCCCGGTCAGGACACGCAGCTGCTCGACGTGCTCAGCCGCCTGACGTGAGTTTTCGCCGCTGGTCAGCGCGCTCGCGGAACCATCCGCGCACCCCCAGGCCCATCGCCAGCAGCCCCAGCGCGCCAAAAACTATCGCCACCGGGTTCTTACCTGTGAATGCAATCAGCAGGACGATGAGGGTTTGAATCCAGGGTTCACTCTGCCCACTGCTGCTATTTTCAAATCCGACCGGATCAAAGTAGACGCATACCCCCACAAACGCCAGCAGCAGGCCAAACGTCATCCAGGCTTTCGGCTCCAGCAGCGGTTTCGCGGCGTCGGCGGCCATTTTCGCGGCGCGTTCGGCTTCCTTCTCGGCTTTCGTTTTGCGCTTGCGGCGCGGTTTAGCCGGTGCAGCGGACTCCTCCGTTGCGGACTCGGTGGGAGCAGCGGCGCGACGAGTGCGGCGTTTCGGTTCAGGTGGGGTATTCGTTTCAGGGGCAGGTGTCGTCATTGGTCCTCTGATCGCACACAGGATCAACTGAGTCAATTGGGACGGCGAGATTGCCGTCCTTGATTCGTATCGTAGTAGAGAATCGGATTTTATGCTGACAGGTGCGCAAGAATTTCCTGCGAGGCCGCCCGCAGCCGGTCCCGACTGCCTTCCCGACAGTCGATGAACTGGACCAGATTCATGTAGGTCGGCAGGTTCGCCGAGTACAGATAGACGGGCAGCAGGACGCCCCGGGTCGCTTCGCGATGGCGGAAAAGCGCGATGTTGTATTCCTCGCGGCAGACTTTGGAGGACAGGTAAGGCGGCGAATAGAGCGCCACGACCTTGTGGCAGTCGTCGAGTGCCTCGTACAGTTCGTACTGCCAGGCAGCCCCGGCATTCAGTTCGCGCTGATCGAAGAAAATGCGAATGTCCGGTTTTCCGGCGCGCAGTTCATCCACCAGAAACATCGCCTCAGCCCCGTTGACGTGTGAATAGCTGACGAACACATCATAGCGGTAGTGGTGGGCTGGAGCCGGGTCGATGACCGGCCCATCGAGGTAGCGCTTCTTGAGGACCGAAAATGCGCCTTTCATCTCAGCCGCCTTCAACTCCGAATGCTCGACGATCAGCAGACGGCGCAGCGGCAGGCCGATCTGGAGCCAGTGGACCGCCGCTTCTAACAGCGGTTCCAGAATATCCACCAGGGGGATGCGCTGGTTGCCGGTCGCTACCAGGGGCATCGCCACGCTGCTGACGTGCAGGTCGCCGCTGACGAACGGCATCAGGCTCTGGAAAATGTCGCCCACCACCTCCGCCGGTGCACCGCGCAGGAACGGCTCGAAACACAGCACACGCCGGAACTGGATACCCGGTTCCTGGGACCGAATTTCCTCCGACATCCAGCAGGAGAAGTTCTCACGCAGGTCGATGGCTTTGCTCAACGACAGGTTGCTGACGGCGACGCCGCGCCGGTACAGCGCGCCGATCAGAGTGCCGGGGGTGGGTGCATAATTATTCGGATAAGCCGACACCACCAGCACATCGACCGCCCCCTCCGGCCCCATATTGGTCAGATCGCCGTGATAGAGTTCGATGGTGCGTGGGCCGGATGGACTGTGGACCGTCAGCGAATCAAGCAGACGCATCAGAATCTCTCCTCAGAATCGTGCCCAAAACACGTATTGTACCCGGTTTACAAAACGTGGGGACTGCGCGCGGCCCTGCCAGACTGCGGTATACTCCACTGCATCGATCTGCTGTCAGGAGGGAATTCGATGACGGACGAAGCGCTCATTGCGCCGGATGATGCCTTCCTGGGTACCTGGGTGCTTGATGCCAGCCAGTCGAACTATACATTCGGCCAGCCGCCGAAAAGCGGAACCTATCGCATCCGCACCCAGGGAAATCACTATCACATGGACATCGCCTGGACAGACCAGACGGATCAGGCCTTCGATGTCAGCTATGAGGCGATTCCCGATGGCTTGGAATATCCGTATGAGGACCCGGCGGTCGCGGACCGGGTGTCGATGACGCGGGTGGATGCCCGCACGCTGGATTCGGCCTCTTTCCAGGGCCGCCAGCGAATCGCCTATGCACGGCGGGTGCTGTCGGAGGATGGCCGCACGATGACGATCCGTCAGTCAGGCTCGGACCGACACGGACAGCAGTACACCAATCTCGCGGTGTATGCGAAGCAGGACTGACCTGCACTATTTTCCCCAACCGCCGCCGCCAGGTGTCTCGATGATAATCTGATCGCCGGGGCCGACCCGGGTGGTAAATTTGCCGCCAACCACCCGCTCGACGCCGTCCTGCACCAGCCGATTTTCGCCCCTTATGCCCTCCTCGCCGCCTTTCAGACCGTAGGGCGCATAGATGCGCCGTTCGCTGTTGAGCGTGATCGTCGCCGGAGCGAGGAACTCGAATACGCGACGGATGCCATCCCCCCCGCGCGCGCGTCCCGGCCCGCCGGAATCATCCCGCAGGCGGTATTCCAGTACGCGCACCGGCAGACTGTGTTCGATGGCTTCGACCGGCGTGTTGAGCGTATTGGTCATGTGGGTATGCCGCCCGCTGATCCCCGGACCCAGCGGTCCGCCGCCGTGCCCGCCGCCGATGGTCTCGTAATAGACGAATGACTGACCATCACGCACGCCGCCGAAGGTAAAGTTGCTCATCGTGCCACAGCTGGCCGCCGGGATGCGGTTGGGCAGCGCCTGAGCCAGCGCCCCCAGCACCACATCCGTCACCCGCTGGCCGGTTTCCGTATTGCCGACTGCCACCGCCGCCGGGAAATCCGGGTTGAGCAGGCTGTGCGGCGGCACAATCACCTCGACCGGCTGAAAGCAGCCATGATTGACCGGCACGTCGTCTTCGGCTAGCAGACGCACACAGTACCAGGTCGCGCTGCGGGCAATCGCCGCCACTGCGTTCAGATTTCCGGCCACCTGCGGCGCAGTCCCGCTGAAATCAACGGTCATGCGCGGCCCCTTGACCGTAACCGTCACGCGGATGGGGATGCGAAATTCGCGCTGGCCGTCGCCTTCGAGCGCGTCCTCGAAATCATAGACGCCGTCGGGGATCGCCTCGATCACCGCTTCGGTCATGCGCCGCGAATACTCCTGCAAGGCATCGGCGTGCTCGCGGACCGAGGCGACTCCGTGTTCGACCATCAGGTCGCGCAGTCGATTTTCGCCGACGCGGTGCGCCGCCAACTGCGCTTCGAGGTCGCCAAGCCGTTCCTGCGGAGCACGGCTGTTGGCCGTAATCAGCGTCAGGGCGGCTTCGTTCATCCAGCCGCTGTAAATCAGCTTGACCGGCGGGATGATGAGGCCCTCCTGGTAGAGTTCGGTGCTGAGGGGCAGCGATCCGGGCGACATCCCCCCGACGTCGGCGTGATGGGCGCGGCTGGCGACAAAATAGGCGATCTCGCCCCCGGCAAACACCGGCGACACCATGGTAATATCGGGCAGATGGGTGCCGCCGCCGTAAGGGTCGTTGAGCACGACCACGTCGCCTTCCTGAAACGACTCGAAGGCGCGCACCGCCGTCTCGACCGAGGCGGGCATACTGCCCAGATGCACCGGGATATGGGCCGCCTGCGCGACCATGCGCGCCTGCGCATCGAACACGGCGCAGCTAAAATCCAGCCGCTCTTTAATGTTGGGGCTGAAGCTGGCGCGCTTGAGCGTCTCGCCCATCTCCTCCGCAACCGAGGCGAACAGATTTTTAAACACTTCCAGGCTGATGGCGTCTATGGGCATAGGGGTTATTCTTCGACTCTCATGCGGAAAAAGACTTGGCTATACTCCCACATAGTGCTAAATGGCTCCCAGCCGTCTTTCAACAGATTTGAGATTGCTTGAGCGTATAGCGCCTCAATTTTAGCGTTTCGTTCTTCATCTCTTCTAAGCTTGGAAGTATAGCTCCGTGTTTGCACACCGGATACATCGTAGGTATTTACAGTCACTGCATAACCACTATTCGATACACAAGCCAATTTCCACATCTACACCCCCTCTGTAACCCTTCGCGCCTTTACGTTGATTTTTGCCCTTTTCGCGCCGGACGGTGAAACCATCCAGCTATATTTCGGGAAGCCTCATAAATGAGGCTGTTTGAGTCCCCTTCGAGGGGACTTCCGGCTTTTGAGTAGCCCTCGGCTTTGAGCCGGGGGCGGCTAATCTTCAAGTTCACGCTGAATCATCCGGCAAACATCCCAGATGCTGGTACGCATCATCCGCACAATCACCGGGCTGTCCAGATGATACGGATCATCTTCCAGGGTCCGTGTTGTTTTGTGCATTTCAGCGACGATTTCTGCCCCGGTTTTCGGGTCCGGGCGCAGCATTTCGGCGATCTCTTCATCCGTCCAGGGACGCTCATCTGACGGAAGGGTCTGCTCATCAACCAGAATCGGAAGCTTGAGCGTGACCTCCCCATCGGTCACGTTATCCGGCAGTTCAATTTCAAGTCTGCCGTTTTTGATCTGGCCTTTGATTTTCGTGTAATGAACGATCATGTCGTGATCCTCCGACCCTCTGGCTATTTTACCGCTTTTTGCGCCCGCCTCGCATCAGCCGGGTGAGCAGCAGCGCCCCGACAAAGTACGGCACCCATTGGAGATCCTGCTCCAGCGGCGGCGGCGCGGGGACGTCACCGGCTTCGATGGCGAAGATGACCGCCCGGTCGCGCTTGGCGATAAAATCTTCTACTGTGCGCTGCATCCCCCAGCGTGCTAACTGCGGCTCAGCAATCGGGCTGCGCAGCATCGGCTGCCAGAGACTGCGGAATTCGTCTTCGGACGTCAGGCGGTGCGCCCTGCCCTGGATCACCCCCTCGTTCACGGATTCCACCGTCACCACCGGGTCGGCCACGATGTTTTTCACCCACTGCGAGCGCTCCCCCCAGCCGCTGACCATGTGAAGCGTGCCGTCGATGTTGAAGTATTCGATCATCGTGTAACGCGGCAGGCCGCTCTTGCGCCCGGTGGCCGCCAGCACCAACAGTTGGCGCGGCAGCATCCAGCCCAGGCCCATCCGCCACAGAACCAGCGGAGCCTGGAACATCCACTTGCGCCAGCCGCCCGATGGATAGACGAAGAATCCGCTGTCGTGCTGCGTGGATTTCGTGGTGGTAGTCATGTTGACCTCCTTAACACCGTATTTATTCCCTTATGTATGTGCCCGTCAGAATCTCTAGCGGCGTTCCAGAATCAGATTGCGATAGCCATCCACCCGCGCGGACCAATCCGGTGCCACATAGACGGTGCTGTCCAGTTGAAATACCAGCGCCGGTCCTTCGAAGGCGGCCCCGGGGACCAGCGATTCGCGGTCGTAGAAGCTGGAACCATTTTTCTGCCCCAGAACCGGCGGCCTGCTATAAACAGTGATCGGTTCCGGTTCGATGACCGGCTTTTCGACACTGCCGACTGCCTGCAAGCGCACGTTGACCACCTCGACCGCACGATCGCGCAGCGCGTGGCCGTAACGGACATCATGCGCCGTATGGAAGGCATTCAGCATGTCGTCGCCAAACGGCACGTTCAGTTCGAATGATTGGCCTACATAGCGCATATCCAGCGAAGGAACAAACGTCATCGCCTTCGACGCAATGCCTTCAGCGCGCAGATCGGCCTGCGCCTGAGTCACCATCGTCCGCATCTGCTGCTTGAGATCACGCAGCGTACCCGCATCCACGACCTTGAGCAGCGTCTGGCTGTAATCGCGCAGCACATCGGCCACCAGCAGGCCAAAGGCGCACAGCACCCCCGGATATCGCGGAATCAGCACACGCGGAATTTCGAGCCGTTCGGCCACGGCGCAGGCATGCAGCGGTCCGGCTCCGCCGAAGGCCATCAGCGTAAAGTGGCGGGGATCATAACCGCGCGCGATCGACACCCGCCGGATGGCGCGGTCGATATTGACATTGGCGATGTCCAGCACCCCCTGCGCCGCTGCTTCGATGGGTCGGTCCATGCGCTGGGCCAGATCGTCCATCACCCGGCGCGCGCTGTCCAGATCGAGCGTCATCTGCCCACCGAGGAAGTGATCCGGGTCCAAGCGCCCCAGCAGCGCGTTGGCATCGCTGACGGTAATCTGATCGCCGCCGCGCCCATAGACAATCGGGCCAGGGTCCGCCCCGGCGCTTTCCGGCCCCACCCGCAGCGCGCCACCGGCATCCAGCCGCGCAATCGAACCCCCGCCTGCGCCGATGGTCTCGATGTCGATCTGGCGGATGCGCAGCGGCAGGCCGTCGATTTCGGCTTCGGCTCGTCGGCTGGGCAGGCCGGGACACAGCGCGACATCGGTTGATGTGCCGCCCATGTCGAACGTGATAATGTGGTCGAACCCGGCTAACTGCGCCAGATGATAGGCCCCAATCACCCCGGCAGCCGGGCCGCTGAGGGCTGTCTGAATGGCCTGTTCGCGTGCGGTGGCCGCGCTGACGACCCCGCCGTCCGACTTCATCACCAGCAGGCGCGATTGTTCCGGCAGCGCCTGTTCCAGCGCATTCAGGTAGCGGCTCATCACCGGGCGAACATAGGCATCCAGCGCAACCGTGCTGGCTCGTTCATATTCGCGGAACTGCGGCAGCACCTCGCACGACAGAGAAATCTGCCAGGCCTGCACCAGATCCCGCTGCAAAATGCGGTCCCGCACTGCCCATTCATGGGCCGGATTGATATAGCTGTACAGCAGGCACACCGCCACCGACTCGATCCGTTCCAGTGCCATCTGATCGAGGATGGCGTCCAGCACCTCCACATCGAGCGGCATCAGTTCCGCGCCGCTATGGTCGAGTCGTTCCGGGACCTCATAACACCATTTCGCTGGAATCAGGGGCGGCGGAAGCTGCGGCTGAAGCGCATACAGCACCGGGCGATTCTGGCGGCCAATTGCCAGGATGTCACGGAATCCCTGCGTGGTGATCAGGGCAGTCCGTGCTCCCTTGCGCTCCAGGATGGCGTTGGTCGCCACCGTCGAGCCGTGCGAAATGCGGGTGCCGGGCGCTGCGCCCACCGCATCCAGCCCCATCAGCATGGCCTCGGCAGGGTTTTCCGGCGTGCTGAGCAGTTTGTGAATCGTCAGGCGGCCCTCGACGCTGAGCACGAGGTCTGTGAAGGTCCCGCCAATATCGACACCTGCGAGCATAAACGCCCTTTCAATATGTGGTCGCTCGTGCCCAGAGTATACCCCGCGAATCCAAATCTCGAATCTTTCAGACGACCTTAATAGCAGCAGCACATAATTCATGCCATACTGAAATACAGAATATCGAGAAAGGATCAGGACGTGCAGATCTACATGCCGGAAGTGGATGCAGCCCCGGATCAGGATCGAATCTTTTCCTATGCGCGCCAGACCGTCAGGCAGTCCAGCGGTCGGAAAGGCAACAGTGTCGTCCTGCTGACACCCGGTCGCATGCAGTTCATCGTCCCCTGCCCGGCACCCCGCAGTATGGCGCGCGATCATGTGGCCTCCATCGAACAACTGACCCCGCTGCCGCCCAAGCCCATCACCGTCATCGCCTTCAACGACCTCATCTCGAAGGTGCCTCATGCCAGCACCCCACCTCAGCAGATGCACGAACAGTTAATTCGAACCTTCGCGGCGGCGGTCCCATTCTTTGGTTACGTCGTTGGCTTTGGCTATCTCGGCCACAATGTCATCATCTTTGAAGGGCATCCTCATGCGTTCGAGGCGGGGGTGCGCGGCGCGGAAATCCTGGTGATGGACGGCGGGATGGTCCCCCTGCTGCGCCCCGACTGGCGGCAGGTGGCCGAGCAGGTCATGGCCGGACGCCAACGCGTGGTCATCTTTGGCCGCGACGGTCAGCTCGACGCCTTTGAAATGGCTGGAGCAGCGAATCCGACTCCCATCGACGAAAAAGCGCTGCTCGAACAGGGCATCCAGCAGGCGCGCGAGGAGCACTACGCCGAAGCGATTCAAGCCTTGGATACGCTCCTGGCGCACAATCCACAGCACATGATCGCCCTGCTGAACCGCGCCCATGCGCACATGCGGCTCAAGCACTACGCCGCCGCGCTCGCAGATTATGAACGCTACCTGGCGTCACCTGCCGGACAGCAGAACCCAAAACGCGCCGAACTGCTGGAGCGGGTCCATAAGCTTCGCAATCACCTGAAGGACAATCATTAATTCGCAGGTCGGAGATTTGGCCCTGACAGGAGAGGAAATGCCCACCGAAACCCGCTGGGAAGTACCGAAGCGTGTGATTTACACCCGATATTTTGGCAATATGACGATGGAAGACATCGTCGCCGTCATATCAGACCTGGAACGTTATCTCGAAGAGGGCATCCCCCTGGTCCACACCATCATGGATGTCGGTGAGGTCGAGACCTACCCTAACCTGCTGGAACTCACCAGGCTGAAGTTCAAGCAAAATGACAGACAGGGGTGGACGATTTTTGTGGGAGCCCAGGGCGTGGCCCGCTTCGCAGCGTCGGTCACCTCTCAACTGGCTGGCAGCCGGTTCCGCCTGTTCGATACCTTCGAGGAAGCCGTGGCTTTCCTGAACGAACAGGATGACACCTTGGGCGACACAAGCTGACCGAAGCAGGCCGCGTGCTCGGCATCCTCGACGGACGCAGCCGTTGATCCCGCTATAGCCAGCGCCCCGGGTCATCGCTACAATCGCGGGATCAATCTACGCATCGAGGAACGATCATGTCCCGCACATTTATCCTTGCAGCGGCGGTCCTCGGCGCTCTGGGCGTCGCATTGGGCGCGTTCGGCGCGCACGGCCTGGGTGCCCTGCTCGAAGCCCACAACCGTACCGCCACGTTTGATACCGCCACGCAATACCAGTTGATCCATGCCCTGGCGCTGCTGGCCGCCGCCTGGCTTGCCGAGCGCGATCCCGGTCGCTGGGTCCGCTGGGCCGGAATCCTGTTCATCGCCGGCGTGATTCTGTTTTCCGGCAGCCTGTATATCCTGTCGATTTTGGACCTGCGCATCATGGGTGCGGTCGCGCCCCTCGGCGGCACGGCGCTGATCCTCGGCTGGGCCTGCCTGGGATGCGCCGCCTGGAGCAGCAAGCGCTGACGCCTATCGAATATTGCGCCCGCAGGCCCCGAATGACCCCAATTTATGGGGCAGCGATTTACAGGCGGTTATCCGGCGTTGGCTCGACGATCACATCGATGAGCGCATAATCATTCTTGACCCGGTTGGGCTTGTCTTTATCAGTCTTCACGTTGGTTTCCACCAGCGTGACCTGGGTGCCCAGCCCGGTCAGCACCCAGCGGGTCATCCATTGGTCCGTCCGCTGCGCATTCCGATAATACGCCAGTCGCCCATGCGAGTCCATGTGTTTGAGCCTGCCATTGGCCTGCCGGAAAGGAAGCTGCTCCAGTTCGGCTTTGAGGGCATCGCGTTGTTCCTGGGTTAGATAGGCCATGTGTTGTTTCCCTTGTGAGATGGCACGGTTTCAGAATCGACGCGGTCAATTGTATAATGTTCACTGCCTGTCGCAAACCGTGAAAGCTTATGAACTATACTGTCGCTGAACTGACCGAACAAATCCGCCAGATGTTTATCGAAAACTACTGGCTTCAGGATGTCACCGTGCGCGGTGAAATCTCGAATATGAAGCGAGCTTCCTCCGGGCACTGGTACTTCACGCTCAAGGATGACAAAGCCCAGCTGAGGGGTGCCATGTGGCGCTCGTCGGTCAGCCTCCAGCAGTATGTACCGGAGAACGGTGCGCAGGTCGAGGCGCACGGGTACATCGACCTGTATGCTCCGCGCGGCGAATATCAGTTGATCGCCGACTTTATCCACCCCATCGGCATCGGCGACCTGTACGCCCGCTTCGAGCAGTTGAAAGCCCGGTTGGAAGCAGAAGACTTATTTGACGCAGATCGCAAGCGCCCCCTGCCCGCCTTCCCGACCCGCATCGGCGTGGTGACCTCGCGCGAGGCTGCCGCCTTTCAGGACGTCCAGAACGTGCTGCGCCGCCGCTTCCCGCTGGCCGAGGTCATCCTCAGCCCGACCGCCGTCCAGGGCGAAGCCGCACCGGGGCAGATCGTGGCCGCGCTCGACCGCCTGAACCAGTACGGCAAGGTGGACGTCATCCTGCTGATTCGCGGGGGGGGCAGCATCGAGGATTTGTGGGCCTTCAACGACGAAGCCGTCGCGCGGGCCGTCGCCGCCAGCCCGATTCCCATTATCAGCGGCGTGGGCCACGAAACCGACTTTACGATCGTAGATTTTGTGTCGGACCTGCGCGCCCCGACTCCCTCGGCGGCGGCAGAACTGGCGACGCCGAACATCGACGACCTGCGGTACAGTGTCGCCAGCGCCCAGGCAAACCTCACGGCGATCCTCCAGGCTCAGGTCAACGGCCTGCGCGATGACCTGGACAATGCCCAGCGGGCCATGCGGCATCTCTCCCCGGTGCGCCAGATCGCCAGCCAGCGCCAGCGCATCGACGACTGGAATACCCGGTTGGAACGCGTGCAGAAAGTCCGCCTGATCACCCTGCGCGAACGCCTGACGAGCCGCACCGCCGCCCTGGAAGCCGCCAGCCCGCAGGCGATTCTGGCGCGGGGCTATGCCATCGTAACCTACAGCGCGAGCGGCGAACGGGTCCGCCACGCAGCCGATGCGCAGCCCGGCGAGGCCATCACCGTCCAACTGCACGACGGCGACCTGAACGCGCGCATAGAAGACAAGGACACTCATGAGCACTATCGACGAACTCTCTTTTGAGGCGGCCTACGCCGAACTGGAAACCATCCTCGAACAGCTCGAATCCGGCGAACTGCCGCTGGAAGATTCGGTGGCGCTGTTCGAGCGCGGGCGCAAATTGTCGGAACGCTGCCAGACGCTGCTCGATAAGGCCGAACTGCGGGTCAATCAGCTCACGGGCAGCGGCGACGTTGAACCCCTTACCTGACACTCGTCACCAGCACGCGCAGGTCGTGACCGGCTAACTGCACGCGGCCCGCAAAGGGTGCCGTTTCCCCGGTCATGGGGTCGATCAGGTCGCCCGCGCCGCCGGAACGCAGCTTGATCGCCGCATCAACCGGCGCAGCGCCCTCGTTGAACAGGATCAGCCAGTCCAGCCCGGCCTTGCGCACCTGCCGCACCCGCAGCCCTGGACTCGGCGGGTCCACCTGAAGCGCAGCGGGCACGCTGCGCCGCAGCGCCTCCAGGCAGGAAGCCGCATCCTCCGTCCAGCGCACCAGCCGCCCCGCCGCTTCCAACGTCGCAATCGGGGTTTCGGTCCCCGGCGGCAGCACGTCATCCACAATCAGCGCGGCATACTGCTGCCCGGCGATGCAGATTCCCTCCGGCCCAATCTCGGCTTTGTCCAGCAGGTCGTGCAGATCGACGTAGTTAAAATCGACCTGATTCTCGAAGCAGACTTTGGCCGCGCGCCAGGGCAGGCGGTGATTTTCCCCCAGGATAGCCACGGAACAGATCTGTTCACTGTCGGTGTTCAGCCAGCACAAGCGGCGGCTGGCGTCCGCCAGGGCGGTAAAACCGTCGTCCCACCAGGGGCTGTTCGGGCCGACATCCGGCGGGCGTTCATCGCGGCGCGGGCCGCGCACGGAGTAATAAAAAGCGTGCGGAATCAACAGGTTACAGCCGCGCACCAGCAGCCAGTTTGCCAGCCAGCGCATCTCGTCAAAGGTCAGGCTGTGGCCGAATGCACCGCAAAATTCGTTGGCATTGCGGCGGCGGCCTTCGTGCAGCATGACCGAGGCAGCGGCTTTGGCCTGCGTCGATTGGCGACCTTCCAGCGCGGTCGGGCTGTCCGGCTCGACCCAGCGCCAGACGATGTCCTGCCCCGGCCAGTGAAAAAAGCGCAGATGGGCGGTCGCGTCGGCTTCCGCCGGGTGGCCGGTCAGGGCAATGCCGTGCCCCTCGCACCAGTCGTACAACTGCTGATAGTACGTCTGCTGCAAACGGTGCTCCAGCGCACGCTCGAAGTCCTCCCGAATCTGCGGCGGAGCCTGATCATCCCACAGCGCGGGCAGCGACGGGCCAAAATCGGTGCCCAGGAAGCGGTTGAGATGCTCCAGCAGGCCGGTCGTGCCCGGCAGAATGCCCTTCTCGCGTGGACGGCCCAGCAGCATCGGCTCGTCGGTGAAGATGGCGCGCACCGTGGTCCCAAAATAGTCGCCGAATTCCTGGTCAAAGCGGTCGTACACCAGCCGGATAAAACAGGCGACGGCCTCCGGGTTGAGCAGGTCGGCAGCAGGCGGGCTGTCCTCCGGCGGGTCCGCGCCGGGCTGCGCCGGTTCTTCGCTGAGGTAATGCAGGCCGCGAATGACGGAATCAATCGGGCGATCGACGATGGCATAGCGCTGACCCTGATAGTCGGCGATGGTCACCAGCGTCTGATCGGGAGCCAGATTCGGGTCGCCATCCGCGCCGATGGTCACCCCCTGCACGCTGCTGCCCGGCTGCGCCGTGTCGAGATTAATGCGCACCATCCCCCGGCATTGATACGCCTGATTCTGGGCCACCACCTGCCCGGACGACGACCCGCTGGGATACATCCCCTCGTCGTACAGGATGACCCACATGCCGC
>JAIOHO010000652.1 GCA_019912905.1 Anaerolineae bacterium | reverse complement strand
ATTTGATGGCGTCGGGTCCATCGAGGAATGCAGCCACATCGTAACCATGCGCCGACAGGTAATCGCTGATGAGCTTGCTGATATTGACATCATCTTCGACCACCAGGACTTTCGTCTTGTTCATTAACATCCTCCCCTTTAACAATGGCAACGATTTTGTAACGATCATACACCACGTGTAACATTAACGCCAACATTTCATTGAGCAAAATTAATGGATTGTCGCAGACAGACCAGAGAACTGGTAAGCACCCATCTGGTGCAGTCGGACCGACACTTTTGTTTCTGTGTTATCCCCGGTAGACTGAAGGCTGAGGGCAAGAGTCAGACGGAGTTCTCATTGGCATCAGCGACTCAGATTATCCAGCGGCGGCGGCGGCGCGAAGAACGGCAGCAGGCGAAGCAGGCGCGCCTGCGAATGTGGATGCTGCTGGTGGCGGCGTTGGGGACGATTCTGGTGGTGGTGCCCGGCGTAACACTGGCCGGGGGTGCGCTGATGATGTATATCCAGGCGACGCGCACCCTGCCGGAGCCGCTCGACACCATTTATCTGGACCCGATCGTCGGGCAGACGCGCCTGTATGACCGCAGCGGGCAGACGATGCTGTTTTCCGTGCAGGACCCGCTGGGCGATCAGCGGACGTGGATTCCGCTGGAGTCGCTGCCGTCGGTTGTGGTCGATGCCACGCTCCTGATGGAAGACCCCGATTTTCTGACTCGCCCGCGCCCCGGCCTGCTGCCCGCTCTGGTGAAGCTCTGGCAGAACGCGCTCAATGGCCCGCTGCCCATCGACCCGACTCTGACCGGACGCCTGGTACGCAATGCCATTGTCCAGCCGGGTGAAGTGGTAACGGCGGCGGAACGCGAGCGCGAGATTGCGCTGGTGGCCGAAATCAACCGGCGTTATTCGCCCGAACAGATTCTGGAATGGCATCTCAACACCGATTTTTACGGCAACGAAGCCTATGGCATCGAGGCGGCGGCGCAGGTGTACCTGGGCAAACACGCCGTCGATCTGAAGGTGGACGAGGCGGCGCTGCTGGCGGCGATTCCCCTGGCCCCGCAGTACAACCCGATCGACAGTGATGTAGCGGCGCGCGGGCGGCAGGACGATGTGCTGCGTGCGCTGGTGCAGGCGAAGAAGATCACCAGCGAGGATTATGATTTCGCGGTGACGACCCAGACGCCGGTGCTGGATGCGGGCGGCCAACTGCCCGACATCGCCCCGCAGTTCGCATTGTATGCCCGCCGCCAGGCCAAAGACATCCTCGATGCGCTGGGGCTGGATGGCGCACGGCTGGTCTCGCGCGGAGGGCTGCGCATCACGACGACACTTGACCTGGACCTGTATAGTCAGGCGGAGTGCGCGCTGCGGGCACATCTGAACCGGCTGGCAGGCGACTCGACTCCGGTGCAGACCCTCGACGGTCAGCCCTGCGCGAGCGCGCTGTATCTGCCGCCCCTCGATGCGGTGACACTGCAAAGCCCACCAGACAGCGGCGCGCTGACGATTCTGGATGCGCAGACCGGGGAAATTATGAGCATGGTCGGCCCGGTCGCGGAGGTAGCCTACCAGCCCGGCCCGACGTTGCAGCCGTTCGTCTATTTTGAGGGTTTCCGCACCGGCGAAACCCCGGCGGACATGGTTCTCGATATTCCGCGGCCCCTGCCCGGCGCAGTCGAAGGGCTGATTTATACCCCCGCCAACCCTGACGGCCTGTTTCGCGGGCCGATCAACCTGCGCGAAGCGATGAGCGCCTGGCTGCTGCCCCCGGCGGTCCAGCTTGCCAATGAAAAACGGCTCGACAATATCCTGGGCCGGGCGCACCTGCTGGGCCTCAACAGCCTGGACGAGAATGCGCGTTATGACCTGTCGCTGCTGGAACGCGGCGGGCAGGTGTCGGTGCTGGATATGGCCTACGCCTACTCGGTGCTGTCGTCGATGGGCGACATGCGCGGCGTGCAGGTCGATCCCATCGGGCGCAATTATCGGGGCCGTGACCCGGTATCCGTCCTGCGCATCGAAGATGCCAGCGGCGAAGTGCTGTGGGATTATGCGGGCGACCAATACGAGCCGGACTGTGCTGCTGCCTCCAACTGCACCGAATTATTTCCTGAAGAACTTGGCTATCTGGTCAACCACATCCTGGCCGACCAGACGACGCGCGCGCGGGTGCTGGGCCAGAATCAGGTTGGCGTGCTGGATACGGATCGTCCGGCAGCGCTGGTCAACGGCTCCACCAGCGACCGCCGCGATGCCTGGACGCTGGGTTATACGCCGCGCATCGTCACTGCGGTGCACCTGGGTCGCAGCGATGGAGCCAGCATGACCATCGACGCGCTGGATAGGGACGGCTCTGCCCCGGTGTGGCGCGCGATTATGGATTATGTCGCCAACCGGGATGCGCTCCAGCCGGAGGATTGGCCGCGCCCGGAAAACGTCGCCGATCTGGTGGTTTGTGAACGCAGCGGCCTGCTGCCGAACGGTGTCTGTCCCACCCGCCGCGAACTGTTCATCCGCAATATCCAGCCGACTCGCCCGGATACTTACTGGCAGGCCTTCGACATCAACAGCCAGACCAATCAACTGGCAACGGTGAACACCCCCGCCGGGCTGCGCAGCGAGCGAGTCTATTTCATCCCACCGCCGGAAGCGATGGACTGGTGGGAGGCCAACAACCAGCCGCTGCCGCCGACCGAATATGATACCGTCAGCCGACCGGAGCTGCTGGGCGGGGCGACCCTGCTCCAGCCGGGACCCTTCGCCTATGTGGGCGGGGTGGTCGATGTGCGCGGCAGCCTCGACCCGACCAATATGCGCTTTTACCAGTTGGCCTATGGGCAGGGTCTCAACCCGCTGCAATGGACTCAGATCGGCCCGCAGCAGACCGAGTATACGCGCGGGGCTTCGCTCGGCACATGGGCTACAACCGGGCTGGATGGCCTCTACAGCCTGCGCCTGACGGTGGTGCTGAGCGATAACTCGCTCGAAACCGATGTGCGCCAGGTGACGATCGATAACCAACCGCCGACAGTCACGCTCACATCCACGCAGTCGGTTTACCGCTGGCCGGGTGACCGCGTGATCACGCTCAACGCCGACGTGACCGACAACCTGGCGATCGAACGGGTCGAGTTTTATTACAACGGCGAATTTATCGGCACCGACGAGGAGTGGCCTTACGGCTTCGAATGGGACATCAGCCGCACCGGGACCGAGCGCTTCGGCGTGGTGGCCTTCGACGCCGTGGCGAATCAGGCGGATGCCGAAATTACCGTCACGGTCGAGCGCGCCAGCGGTTAGGCGGCGGCACTCAGGGATGATTGGGTTTTCTTTTTCCAGAAAGGTTCATCGTGAACATTGATCTCTCCGGCAAGAAAGCGCTGGTGACGGGTGGCAACATCGGCATCGGCGCAGCGATTTCGATTAATCTCGCCCAGCAGGGTGCGGATGTCGCGCTCACGTATCACACACATGCCGAAGCTGCGGAGCAGACCTGCCAGGAAATCCGGGCGGCGGGACGCCAGGCATTTTCCTTTCCACTGGATGCGACCCAGAGCGATCAGGTCAATCAGGTGGTCCCCGCAGCAGTCCAGGCGCTGGGCGGTCGGCTGGACATCCTCATCAATAACGCCGGGCACCTGATCAATCGTGTCCTGGTCGAAGAGATGGACGATGCCCACTGGCACAAAGTCATCGACGTTAATCTGGCGAGCGCCTTTTACTGCACGCGGGCTGCGCTGCCCTATCTCAAGCAGCAGGGGGGCCGCATTGTGAATATGTCGTCGCTGGCCGGGCGGAATGGTGGGGGTTATGGAACAGTCCCCTATGCTGCCTCCAAAGCCGCGGTCATTGGCATGACTCGTGCCATGGCGAAAGAGTTCGCGCCCTATCGCATCACGGTCAACGCGCTGGCTCCCGGATTCATCGTCGATACACCGTTCCACGAAACGTTTACGGGCGTCGACAATTACGACAGTATCATCCAGACCATCCCCCTCAAACGGGCCGGTGTGCCCGATGATGTCGCCGGAGCCATGCTCTACTTTGTGTCGGACCTGGGCGCGTGGGTGACCGGGCAGGTGGCGGAGATCAACGGCGGCGTCTGGTTCGTCTGATTCGGGACCCCATGTGTCAGACCGATTTAAAGACGTCGGTGCTGAGATACTTGAGGCCCGTATCGACTTGCAGGCAGACGACGGTGGCCTGCCGTCCCAGTTTTTCGGCCACGCGGATCGCGCCCACGACGTTGGCCCCGGTCGAGATTCCGGCGAACAGTCCTTCTTCCCGCGCCAGCCGCTGTGCCATCGCCCGGGCCTCGGCGGAGGACACCTTCAGGATGTTGTGGACGAGGATTGGGTCCCACAGCGGGGGCACAAAACCGGCTCCAATGCCTTCGATGTGATGGGCACCGGTCGGTTCGCCGGACAGGACTGCCGATTCTGCCGGTTCGACCGCGATGAGCTGCACACCGGGCTTGTGCTGGCGCAGGATGGTGCCCACGCCGCGCAGCGAGGCTGAGGTGCCGACGGACTGGACGAAGGCGTCCACCTGACCGCCGGTTTGCATCCAGATTTCTTCGCCCAGCGCGTGATATCCGGCGACGTGGTCCGTGTTGTTGAACTGATCCGTCCAGTAGCAGTCGCGTTCCTGACTGATCTGGCGCGCCGTTTCGATCAGCGTCTGAATCAGCGTTTTGGTAATGCGTCCGCCGTCGCTGGGCACCAGCATGACTTCCGCGCCCAACGCCCGCATATGATCGGCTTTTTCCTGGCTGAAGGCATCCGAGTAGACGATGCGCAGGCGGTAGCCCTTCGCCGCGCAGATGAGCGCCAGCGAGGTGCCAGTGCTGCCGCCGGTATACTCGACGACCGTGCCCCCGGGTTTCAGGCGGCCATCGGCTTCGGCGCGGGCAATCATGGCCTGGGCCATCCGGTCCTTCATGCTCCCGGTCGGGTTGGCCCCTTCGAGTTTGATCAGCACGCGGGCATGATGGGGCGGGACGACCTTCCCCAGCGCCATGAGTGGAGTATTGCCAATTGCTTCCAGGATCGTGTGTGCAACAGCCATCGTTCACCCTCTGGGGTCCGTTCGACAAGGCGTGGATGATGCCCGGATCGTCGATTGGCTGGCCGCGTTTGACGACCCGAACAGCTACACTATACCATCAGTTCGGCAGTCCAGTACGCCGGATTCCGCCCGCGATTGGGCTAACGCTGGGGCGGTGCGGGCATCTGCCGGTATAATCAGGAGGATGGAAGATTGAAGGCGGTTTAACGATGAATACGACCGTGAGTCTGCGAAATGTCCTGCTGCTGCTCGCAGCCGTGATTGTGGGGCTGCTGGCTCTGGGGTTTGTCAGCACCCTGCTCAATCAGGTGATTCCGATTACCATCGCGCTGGTGGTCGGCTTGATTCTGGGGCGCATGTCCGTGCGGGTGAATCTGGTGGAGGCCCTGAAAAGCGCGCTGAGGCGACCGGTGAAAGCCGAGTCCAGGCCAGAAGCCCAGGCGAAACCGGCAGCAGCCCAGGCCGAAGCGCCTGCCGAAGACTCGGTGCGCGCCGAGGTGGAGGCGATCAAGCAGCGGCTGGCCGATGTGGAGGCCGAACCGGAAGCGCCGCAGAAGGCGGAGATTACCGACTTCGAGATCAAGACCGAAGCCGAGATCCAGGCCGAAGCCCGGCGTCTGGAAGAAGAGGTCGCCAAACGCAACGCCAGCTATGATGCGGCGGCGGCGCTGGCGGAACGGCGCAAACGTTTACTGGGTGACCAGGCGGACAAATCCTGACGGATGGTGCAGGTATGAGTTTCGACATCGCGGATTACGTGCGGGCGCTTCAACGTGAATATGCCTCTGGCCGGGCGAACGGCTACACCAGCCAGCAGGCGCTGAAGGGCCTGATCGAAGGTCTGGACAGCGGCCTGCGCGTGGACCATGACCTGCGCCGCGCCGAGGTGGGCGGGCCGGACCTGATCGTCTATCGCGGTGGGCTGGCGGTTGGCTATATCCTGCTGACTGGAATCGGCGGCGATCTGAACTCCCTCGAAGCGGCGGCCCGCCGTTTACAGCCGATCTGCGCCAACGTGCTCATGACCAATTATCTTGACCTGCGCCCGGTGGTGCCGACCCAAAGCGCGCGTCTGGCGACGATCCGCAACCGGCAGGTGGAAAGCGACCGGGGGGCCAGCAGCGCCCTGAACCTGCTGCGCCAGTTTGTGACCAGCACACCCGCCACTCTGCGAACCTCGGCAGAACTGGCCGAACGCCTGGGCCGCATGGCCGCACTGCTGCGTGATTTGCTGGCGGAATGTGCCGCGAGCGACGCGCCCGACCGTGCCTTCCTGGGACATCTCGACGTCTGGCGGGCAGCCTTCGACCCACAGCTATCGGCAGCGGCATTTGCCGAAGACTACGCGCAGGCCATCACCTTCGGGCTGATTGCGGCGGCCATGCGACACAGCGGCAGCGCGCGGCAGCAGCGTTTTACCCTGCGCGACGCCGTCTGGGATCAACCGCCGACCAGCCCTTTCATGCGCGGTTTTTTCCGGGAGGTTGAGCATCTCGACAGCCGGGTGACCTGGTTGATCGAGGCGCTGACGGCGCTGCTGGCCCATACGGATATGGA
>JAIOHO010000651.1 GCA_019912905.1 Anaerolineae bacterium | reverse complement strand
ATCTTGCCTGGGAATCGACTTATAGCGGGACGCGGGTTTATGAGTGTGAATACCGGCGTAAGGATGGCTCTGTGGTGCCGGTCGAGGTCAGCAGCCGCCTCACCCGCTATGATCAGCGAGAAGTTTTGCAGAATTTCGTGCGGGACATTACCGAACGCAGACAGGCGGAAGAACAACGCCTGGAACTGATGCTGGAAAAAGAACGCATCCAGATCCTGGCGGACTTTATTTCCCAGGCATCTCACGAATTTCGCACGCCCCTTACGGTCATTCGGACCAGCACCTACATCCTGGAGAAAACCTCCGATCCTGAGCAACAACGCCAGAAGTTACGCAACATCGAGGGTCAGGTCAGGGACATCATCACACTGCTCGATTCGCTGACGCTGATGGCTCAACTGGATGGCGGCGGTCAGGACTTCCAGTTTGCCGAAGTTGATCTGAACGGAATCCTCCGCGAAGTCTGCCAGGAGATGCAATCGGTGTTTCCACAGGCGAATCCTGACTTTGTGTTCGAGCTAAGTGCAGCACCGCTGCTCCTGCACGGAGATGATGAATATCTGAAACATGCGCTGCACCAGATCGTGGAAAATGCGGTCCGCCACTCCCCCGCAGGTGGTGCCATCACGATTTGCTCCGATCAGCGAGGGGGAAGCGCAGTCGCCGAAATCAGCGACCGCGGAGATGGCATTCGCCATGAAGATCTCCCCCGCATTTTCGAACGATTCTTTCGGGCCGACAAAGCCGGTACGACACGCGGTTTCGGCCTGGGTTTGCCCATTGCGCAAAAGATCATCGAACTCCATCAGGGGCGCGTCGAAGTGGA
This sequence comes from Anaerolineae bacterium, assembly GCA_019912905.1. GTDB lineage: Bacteria > Chloroflexota > Anaerolineae > Aggregatilineales > Phototrophicaceae. The sequence goes on along the minus strand of JAIOHO010000651.1, from coordinate 12,591 downwards.
AAGCGAAGCGGCAGCGGGAAGCACATTTCGGATTGTGCTGCCCCTCCTGTCGCTGACCACCGATGCGCTGTCCCCATGACTGTTTCTAACGGCGAGCCAGCAGGGTAAACACATCTTCAAGGGTAGGTTCCACCGGCTCGACTGCGGTGACCGTCATCCCTTGCCCCGTGAGTGCGGCGGTCAGCGATTCCGGTGTCCATGCGCCCGGTGTGACGATGACGTGTGCCCGGTCGCCTTCTAGCCTGGATTGGGCGATCCCCGGCAGCGTGTCCAACGCTTCCACCGCTTCGAGCAGGGGTTCGGCTGCCAGATTCCAGGCTGCACCGTGCAGATACTGCTCTTTGAGGGCGCGCGGCGTGTCATACGCCAGCAGCTTCCCGCGCTGCATGAACCCGACTCGGCCACAATGCTCGGCCTCGTCCATGTAGTGGGTGGTCACAAAAATCGTGGTTCCTCCAGCCGCCAACTCGTAGATCAGATCCCAGAACTCGCGGCGGGCCACCGGATCGACGCCGCTGGTCGGTTCGTCCAGGAACAGCAGGGGAGGGTGATGCACCAGCGCGCAGCCCAATGCCAGCCGCTGCCGCCAGCCGCCGGACAATTCGCTGGCCGGTGTGCGGGTGCGCCCTTCCAGGCCTGCCATTCTGAGCACTTCGGCCAGCCGCTGGGCTTCTAATTTTCGAGGCACGTCATACACCCCGGCGTAGAAGGCCAGATTCTCATGCACGGTCAGGTCATCGTAGAGGGCAAATTTCTGTGACATATAGCCGATATGCGGCTTGATTCCCTCCGGGTCGCGAATGACGTCGATTCCCAGCACCGACACCGTCCCGGATGAGGGGCGGAGCAGCCCGCACAACATACGGATGGTCGTGGTTTTGCCGCTGCCATTTGGCCCCAGATAGCCGACGACTTCGCCCGGCTGCACCTCAAAACTGACGTGATCGACGGCGATGAAGTCGCCAAAGCGCCGGGTCAGATGCTGCACACTAATCGTGGGCGGGGAGGTCGTCATGATTCTCCTCCAGAAGCTGGATGAACACATCCTCAAGGGTGGGGGTCACCGGCTGAAAGTGGATGAGTCTGACGCTGGCGGCGCTCAGTTCAGCCGGCAGACGCGCCAGCGGCCCCTCCGCCGACCGGACGCGCAGATGCAGACGGTCACCGAAAGCCTGCACGTTGTCTACGTCAGAATCCGCCAGCGCCACGCGCCGGGCGACCATCAGGGGTTCGGCGGCCAGCTCCAGCACCTGTCCGGCCAGTCGGTTCAGGAGTTCGCGGGGTTTACCCTCCACCAGCGCACGCCCGCGATTCATAAAGATGACGCGGTTGAAGCGCATGGCCTCATCCATATAGGGTGTGCTGACCACCACCGCAGAACCGGTACGCAGCAGCCCGATTAGCAGATGCCAGAATTCCTGGCGGGCGACCGGATCGACCGCGCCGGTTGGCTCATCCAGCAGCATCACCTGCGGGCGATGCACGAGCGCCGTCGCCAGGCCCAGCTTTTTCTGCATGCCACCCGACAGCGCCGCGGCAGGTCGGTTGGCAAAGTCCGTCAACCCGGCAAAACGGAGCAGTTCCTGAGCGCGCGCCTTGCGTTCGGCAGGCGGGACGTCGAAGATCGCGCCGAAAAAATCCAGGTTTTCAGCGACAGTCAGGTCCCCGTACAGGCTGAAGCGCTGTGCCAGATAACCGATATGCTCGCGCGCTTTTTCGACCTGGCGGGGCAGTTCGTAGCCCGCGACGCGAATCCTGCCGCTCGTAAGGGTCAGGACGCCGCATAACAGGCGCATGGTCGTGGTCTTGCCCGCGCCATCCGGCCCGACCAGGCCCACCATTTCGCCTGCCCGCACCTGCAAGTTGAGGCCATCGACCGCCCGGACCGAGCCGAACGTCTTGACCAGTGCTTCAGTTTCGAGCAGCACTTCGGGATTCACGTTAGCTGGCCTCGAAATTGACGTCGGCGGGCATCCCCGGTTTGAGCCTGCCGCGCGACGGGGCGAGGGCCAGTTTGATGGCGAACACGGTGCTCTTGCGACCTTCCACGGTCTGCACGTTGCGGGGCGTAAACTCGGCATGGTCGGCGATGTGGCGGACCGTCCCACTGAACGTCTGGTCGGGAAACGAATCGACTTTCACGGCATAAGTCTGCCCAAGAAAGACCTGCCCGTAGCGATCTTCCGGGACGTAGACTGTCAGGGTGAGCGCACTCAGGTCGGCGACCACCATCAGCGTGTTGCCCGGCGCAGTGATCTCCCCTGGCTCGACGAGGCGTTCCAGCACGGTGCCCTCAATCGGCGATGTGACCGACTCGTTGGCACCCGTCGCCGCGGAGTAAATGCTCATCAGCTTCTGCCCGGCATCCACGTAATCGCCCTCGTTGACGTAGACCTGTTTGACTTCGCCGCCAAGCTGCGACCCCAGGTGAATCTCGGTGGCCTCAATCGTGCCGGACAGCGTGAATGCATTGGGGTCGGTCGTGGTCTGCCAGTACAGCCATCCCAGAATCGCAGCCCCGGCGATGAGGACGAGAGGCATGATCCGTCTCAAAGGGTTTCGGGGCGCATCGGCATGATCCATGACTTTCTCCTCACCTAATCCAGACTCTTGCGGAAGCGGAGAATGGCAATCCCCACCAGGACAATCGAAAAAATAATGAGCGCGATCACCTGAGAGATGAGCACCTCAAACCCGACTCCTTTCACGATCACGCTGCGCACGATCACCAGAAAATAGCGCAGGGGAATCAGGCCGCTGAGGAGCTGAAGCAGCGGCGGCAGCGCGGCCAGGGGGAACAGAAAACCCGACAGGAAGAACGACGGCAGGATGATCGGGAAGGTGGCGAACTGCGCTTCCTGCTGGGTATTGGCGAAAGTCGAGATGAGCAGCCCGATCCCCAGGTTGGGGACGATGAACAACCCGGTCAGCGCAAACAGCAGGGGCACGCTGCCGCGAATGGGCACGCCGAACCAGAAGGTGCCCACCAGCAGGACGATGACCACATTAATCATCGACACGAGAATATACGGGGTGATTTTGGCGACCATCAGTTCCCAGTTGCGCACCGGAGTCACAATCAGTTGTTCGATCGTGCCGCGTTCTCGCTCGCGTACAATCGCCAACGAGGTCAGCATCATGGTGGTCATCTGGAGGATGGTCCCGATCAAACCGGGAATCATGTTGTAACTGCTGAGTAAATCGGGGTTATACAGGACGCGAGTCCGAACTTCGACTGGCAGCGAGCCGGACGCATTCGTCATGCGAACCGCTACCTGCTCGGAGCGAATCCTGGTGGCGTGGGACTGCCCGACGAGGGTCGCGGCAGACAGGGCCGAGCCAGCGATGGCCGCGTCCGAACCGTCGATCAGGACGGCGACCTGGGCGGTTCCCCCGGAATCGATGTCGCGCGCATAACCCGGTGGAATGATGATGCCGACCTGAGCCTCACCGCTGTCGATCAGGTCCACGATCTCGCTTTCGTTCTCGGCGACGTGATTAATCAAAAAGTAGCCAGAGGCCCGGTACGCATCCAGCAGGGCACGGCTGGCACGGCTGCGGTCCTGATCAATAATCGCGGTCGAGACATTCTGAACGTCCGTGTTAGCGGCGTAACCCAGCAGGAAAAGCTGCATCAGCGGCATGACAAAGATGTACATCAGCGTGCGCGGATCGCGCCGCATGTGGGTAAATTCCTTGCGCATCAGCGCGCTCAAACGTCTCATCCTGACTTTCCTTGCCTGTAGGGGGCTTTATGCGCCATGAAGCACGACCACCCTGCATCGGCAGCGATGGGGGTCACACGACCTCATCGAAGGCATCGGCGACTTTTCGAAGCAGGCGAACAAGTTGTTCACGCTCCTCAGGCGTAAAGCGGCTCAGAATCCCTTCCAGGCGCTGCTGAATGAAGGCGTTCATAATCTGGTGCAGGTCCTGTCCCCGCTGGGTGAGGCTCACGCGCACCACGCGGCGATCTTCCGGGTCCGCAGTCCGTTCGGCCAGGCCGTTGTCCACCAGTCCATCGACGATTCGGGTGGCGGTGCTCAGGGGCACATCCAGCGCTTTACTCAGCTCTCCCATCGAGACGGGTTCTTTATATTGCGAAAGGATGATCACGCCAACCCGGAAGAAAAGGTCATGGTCGACGATCATGCGCTGGGGTTCGTCCCCCAGATAAACCTTGTCCAGGTGTTCTTTCAGACGGGCAATCTCTTCTGGAATTGCGGACATCATCCGTCGTCTGAACCGGAGGAAATCAATCAGAAAGTTGTTAACCTGGTCCATCTGTACCTTCAGGGGAGGTTGGCTCAAAATTCCCTTCCAGGCTGAAATATTTCCGATATGGAAATATCTTACTGCACGAGGAATCGACTTGTCAACGTCCATCCCATCGACTGACCGCCCGTGCACGACCCACACGACGGGATTCAGGCTGAGGTCAGCGGCGGGATATGCAAACCGTCAAGGCGCGTTTGGCTTTTTGATCGAGTGGGGATTCGCCTAAGGAAATTGGGACTCCTCAGGATGGCTAGACCGTATGGGCACGCTACCGCATCGAACCTGGACGAGGACTCTGCCTTGCGGTTTCGGTCCTGTTCCCATCTTTGCGAGATCAAGCCGCAGCGGTTACAGCACAGACTCAGGCGCGGGCAAATTCGGCTACATCCAGCACGAAAATCGTCGCGGCATGACCTTCCGGGTCACTGTAAGGACTGCACACATCGCGGATAATGGTCATGGCTGCCGGCAGGCGCGCCTCCTCCACGCCGATGACGAACGTCGTATTCTGGCGGCGCAAAAATCCGCCAACGCTGCTGATCTTGGTCACGGAAAACTCGTCTGCCAGGAGCGCCTGGGACAGGGGGTCCACCGCCTCGGTCTTAAAAATGATGGCAAGGATCAATTTTGACATGTCTCAAACCTGCTCGAAATGAACGACATCCAACACGAACGACAGGAAACCGCCTACCTGAACTTCGACGAGGCCCGCGAGCGACATGTCAGCGGCATAGGTATAGGGGACAAAGGTTTGACGCAGAGCCGCCAAATCCGTGATCACCTGCATGACCTGCGGCACATGCTCCGCCTCGACCCCGATCAACAGGGTGGAGTTGCCGGGAGCGATCAGGCCGCCGGTACTGCTGACACAGGTGACGCCGAAATGCTGGTCGGTGAGCGCAGTCATTACGTGATGGACATCCTTATCATCCATAACCGTTATGATCAACTTCATTTTGACTCCCCTAACCATCGCGTCACGATGCACGTTATTGGGAAGCAGTGATTATAACGTGCTTCGCACCGCTGTGCCGATTTTCTCGGCCCGGTTTACGGTGACCACCGGGATGGCAGACGCCAGGGGTCTGGGCGGATCATAGACCGCTGCGACAGGCTTTCCGGCTTTAACCCATCCGATCCGGCGGCACGCCTGTCTCGAACGATGCCAGATGGTCATGGCGTTCGTAACGCCGATCCCATGACCTGCGTCCCTGAAGTTTCCAGTATGCTTGAGATGAATCCTCCATTCCCGCCGCTTACCCCGCAGAAACAGAAAGCTGGATTGTGTCTCCGCTTGTCCTGAAAGCCATCCTGAAATGGGTGCCACTCGATTCGAATGATGGGCAAAAGAAAGGCGTTAAGCATGTTCGATCATGTCCTTGTGCCGCTGGATCATTCGTCCCTGGCGGAAGCTGCGTTAGGTTACGCCCGCCATATGGTGGACGTGAACGGTCGAATCACCCTGCTGACCGTGGTAGACGCCCCGGAAAATGACGATCCCGTGGAGCATGTGTCGCCGGGGTTGACCACGATGGCGTCGATGCCGGTCGCCATCAAGCAGAATGCGCGGGTACAAGCCGAAAACTATCTCAACCAGGTCGTTTATCGCGTGCAGAAACTGCACCTGGATGTGAATACAATCGTCCAGATCGGATTGCCCGCGGACGTGATTGTGGATACGGCCAGAAATCTGGGCGTGAAGGTCATTGTCATGTCCACGCATGGACGAACCGGCCTGGGTCGCTGGATCTATGGCAGCGTGACCCAGAAAGTGCTAAGTGCGGCTCCATGCCCGGTACTGGTCATCCCCAGCCGGGTGCAGCCTCACGAAGCCGAAAGTTAACGACCGGGATCGTCGTGGGACGCCGGCAGGTCCACCAAACCCGATGATGCACGCGGCGAACCTGAGCCTCGATCGGCTGCGGTCGCTGGCCTGAGGGCATCCTGGGACCGCGTGACCGGCTCAGGAATCCGGTCCTGCCCCTTGAACCGCTCGCGCATCTCAAGACCCACCGCACCTGGAGGTCCGGCCCGAATTTATCGTCGGGCAGAAGGGTCTCCAGGATGGGTGGATCACGGATGGCTGGCCTGGCTTCGTGAAACGTGCGTACCGCGCTGGTTTCAGAGGCTGACCTCCCGGTGACTGTCTGCCGAGGCGCTGGCCGCCAGCACCAGGTCCAGCGATTTTGCGCCCTCGCGTATGGGGGTACGAGTCGCGCTTCCTGTGCGAATCGCGGTTAACAGGTCCTGGATTTCACGCAGGTAGTAATTCTGGTCGGATGCGATGACCGTCGGAGGCACGTCAGTCCCGTCTGTATGATAGAACGTGGCGTGATTGGCATCGGTAAACTCCACTGTCAATTTCTGCGCGACCAGCCGATAGTCGTTAATCCATTTGTTGGGAATCGCGCCGTTGGTCGCATAGACGACGGCCAGCGCGCCGCTGTCGAAATGAATGACGGTCGCACTTACATCCTCCACCGTATAATCCGGTAAGGCTCGATGGAACAGGTTTTCCTGGCGGCTGTAGACATGGATAGGGTCGCCCATGAGGTAGCGCATCAGGTCAAACATGTGAATCACCTGTTCGACCAACTGCCCGCCGGATTTAGAGCGATCACGCCACCAGGGGGAGTGCAAGGCGTTACAGAAGTAGCGGGCACTCATCAGGCCGACTGGCCCGGTGCTCCCCGAAGCAAGCTGCGACTTAAGTTCCTCAACGGCGGCCCCAAAACGGAACATGAAGCCAACCTGAGTCTTGATTCCGGCCTGCTCCGCTACCTCGACCATCCGCCAGGCATCCTCCGAGGTAAGGGCAATCGGCTTTTCGATCAGGACGTGGACTCCGTGGGCTGCGGCCTGTTCCACCTCGTCGCTGTGCGCGAAAGGGGGCAGGCAGATAAACACGACATCCAGTGGGGTTTCGTCGAACATTTTCTGGTGACTGCTGTAGACGGCGGCGCGGCCTGTGGTATACGTCTCGGAAAATGCACGTGCCCTGGTTTCGTCCACATCACAGCAAGCCACCAAGCGAAGGTCCTCATGCAGCTCGGTGATGTGTTGAGCATGACGCTGCCCAAAGTGACCGCAGCCGATAATCGCGGCGTTTAAAACGCTCATCGTATTTTCTCCGATCCTCGTATGCAGCCGCTATATCGCGCCGTTGTATTCGAGCAGGGTCTTCAAGGTCGCTTCCGGGTGCTGGTCAATGAATTGGTAGGCTGTCGGCGCTTCTTCATAACGGAAATGCCTGCCAATCATCGGGTCTGTGATCAGACGGCCCGTTTCCAGCAGCCGCAGCGCGGTCTGCTCGGTCCGTTTCAGATCCCACATCGGATAGCAGCGATGGGGCATGCCCCACACGGGCATGCTTGAGATGAACGTGGGCCGGTTGTGATGCCATTCGGCTCCCAGTTCGAGCGGTTGTTCGCCGCTGTAGTAGCTTGCCCCAACGATGAGGCCACAGACATGCACTGCACGAATGGCCGCCTGCAAAGCCGGGTACGCGCCTGAAATTTCGATGACGACGTCCACGCCCTTCTTGTCGGTCAACTGCTTGATCTCGTAAGCCGGGTCGCAGGTTTTGGAATTCAACACCGCGTCCGCGCCGAACTGTTTTGCCAGTTCCAGGCGCGCATCGATGGTGTCCACTGCAATGATCGTCTCGGCCCCATTCAGGCGCGCAATCTGTACGGCCAGCAGGCCCAGCGCGCCCATGCCGAACACGGCGACACGATCTCCCACCTTGATGCGGGCATCGTGGACCGCACCCAGGGCGAAGATAGCCGGGTCCGTAAACAGCGCTGTCTGCGGCTTCATGCCCTCGGCCAGGGGATAGAGGCTGTCTTCCGGGCGCACGTTGGTGGGGCGATGCGCCATGCCGCCATGAACCCGGTCGCCCACCTTAAAGCGCGTGACCTCGCTGCCCACCTCGACCACTTCACCGGCCAGCCACGACCCCAGGTTCATCGGGTACGGGCTGTGACCCTCCTCCGGCATGAACATGCGGTAATCCATGTCGAAGCGCTTGGTCAGGAAGGGGGTTTTCCCTCGGTACAGGGCCATTTCCGTGCCATGTTTGATGCCGCTGACGAGGCTGCGGATGCGGACATCATGCGGCTTCAGCGGTGGTTCGACATAATCCCGGAACTCGATCTGGCGTGGAGCCATCACCACAAATTCTTTCATGACTCATCCTTTCATTTCAGTGCACCAGCGGTCAGGCCGCGAATGAACTGCCGCTGGAAGAGAATATAGACCACGATCACTGGCAGCGTGGCAATCGCGACGCCTGCCGCAATCAACCCATAGTCGGATGTGTAGCGCCCCTGGAAAAACATCAGGCCAAGAGGCAGTGGGCGCAGGTCTTCCTTCTGCATATAGAGGAGCGGCATCAGAAAGGCATTCCACGTCCACATGAACTGGAACACAAATAACGTTGACATCGCGGGCCGGGCCAGCGGCAGCATCACCTGCCAGAATGTACGAAACTCATCACAGCCATCGACACGGGCCGCGTCCGCCAGCTCGTCGGGCAAACCGCGAAAAAATGCCTGCATCAGAAAAATACCAAAAGGCAGCCCCAGACCGATAGCCGGGAAGATCATCGCGCCATATGTACCGAGCAGGCCATAATCCCGCAGGTTATAGTACAGCGGAATCATCACCGACTGGAACGGGACCATGATTCCTAATAAAAACAGGAGAAAGATGGCCTTACGACCTTTGAAGTCATATCTGGCGATGCCATAACCGGCCAGACAGGAAAGCACCAGGACCCCCAACACGGTCGGCAGGGTGATGATGAGGCTGTTGCCCAGGTAGTTTCCAAACCGCCCGACGGTCCAGGCGCGTACCAGGTTGTCGATACTCAATGAGGCGGGCAGCGCAAAGGGGTCACGGTAGATCTCTTTGGAGGTCTTGAACGCGGATGACCACATCAGGACAAAGGGCAGCAGCGCGACCAGCCCCCAGGTCACCAGGACCGTGTAGCGGGCCAGTTCGGAGGCCCCCCGTCCCATCTCGTAACGTGTGTCGGAAGCTTTTGAGCGTGTTTTGGTGGCGATCATTCGAGTTCTTCCCCCCGGCTGCGGATACGCATGAAGATGATCGTCGCAGCAAGTGCCAGAACGGTCATCACCATCGACAGGGCTGATCCATAGCCAACCTGATTTTCAGAAAAAGATTTTCGATAAGTGTAGGTCGCGATGAGTTCCGTCGCATTGGCCGGTCCGCCTCTGGTGAGGACAAACACGATGTCGAACACGTTAAAACCGCCAATCACGGTAAAGACCGTGACCATCGTCAGCACGTGGCGAATCTGAGGCAGGATGACATTCAGGAACCGCTGCCAGCTGTTAGCGCCATCGATTCGAGCCGCATCAATCAGTTCAATATCCACTTTCTGCAATCCGGCAAACAGAATGACGACGCAGAAACCGACATGCTGCCAGATCGCCGCTGCCAGCACCGCAAAAAGGGCGGTGTTAGTTTCTCCGAGCCAGCCGCGCGCCAGCCCTTCCAGCCCCACGGCGGTCAAAAAGCGGTTCAGGAAGCCGAAGATGGGGTTATAAATCCACCCCCAGATGATGCCGACGACCACCGCCGACATAACCACCGGCATGAAATAGATCGTGCGGAAGATCAGCTGCCCGCGGGTACGACCCCACAGCAGCACGGCCAACAGCAGGCCGATGGCAATCGGTGCAATCGTGCCGATGATGACCCAGATGAGATTGTGGCCCAACGACACCCACATCAGCGGGTCACCTAACAATTTCTGGTAATTCGACAGGCCCACGAAGTTCATGGGCTTCACGCCATCCCAATCTGTCATGCTCAGATAGACAGAACTCAAAAACGGGTAAATGAAAAATATCGCGTACATGACCAGCGCGGGCAGGACAAAAAAGTAGCCGGCCCTGTGTCGCATAAACGAGCGCTGCGGGGTGGTCGGTGCCAGTTCCATAGCGTGGCCTCCTTACAACCGGATGAAAAAGCAGTTTCGAGAGGGTAGGGGCGCAACCGCGTGCGCCCCACACATCAACAGATGAAATGTAAAATCAACTGCTCTTCTGTTCCTTGCGGAATTCATCCATGGCCGTCTGCAAATCCGCAGCCTGTTGTTCTGGAGTCTTTTCACCGGCCAGAACAGCCTGGAAACCATCCCCCATCATGGTGTTGAACGTGTCCGGGGTCACCACGTCAATGTTGTAGCCCATTTCGGTCGTTGCCAGTGCGTCAATTGCGAATTTCACCAGGGGCGACAGGTTGAAATTCTCGGTATCGACCGGGTACGGTGGAATTTTGCTCATATCTTCCATCCAGATACCGGCATTGGTGGGATCGAACAGGAAGTCCAGATAAGCGACAGCCTCTTCAGGATGCTCGGTGGCCGACGATACAAAATAGCCTGAGCCGAGTCCGGCAGGTGGCAGTATCTGCTTGCCGTCTATGGACGGGAAGAAAAAGAAGCCGGTGGGGAACGTGGTGTTATCCAGAATCTGACCGATCAGCCATGAGCCGGTCATGTGCATGGCAGCCTGCCCATTGAAGTACAGGCCGTTGCCATCGTCATAGGATACGGCGTTCGTGCTGGGAGTGAGATAACCGGCTTGATTCATGTCCACAAAAAACAGCTTGATGGCTTCGATGACATCCGGGTCATCCCAGGAGCCGTCGCCGAATAGAAGCGAATCCATCTTGTCTTTGCCAGCAATGTTGTTGGTGAAGATGCTGAACATGTGGTAGGCCGGCCATTTGCCCGCATCAGCAAAGGCGACGGGAATGTAGCCCGCTTCTTTCACTGTGGCGCATACGGTCAGGAATTCTTCGTAGGTGGTGGGGATCTCCAGGCCGAGTTCGTCGAAAATGTCCATATTGTAATAAACGCCCAGGAATTCGAGTTCGTTGCCGATCCCATAGACTTTGTCGCCAAAGGTCGTGCGCGCTTTGGTCCACTGGAAGAGTTGATCATCCCAGCCTTTCGACGTATAGGCATCATCCAGCGGCATGAGCAGTCCGGCTTCGGCCAGCACGCCTGCGAACCCGGGGCCTGTGTCGTAGTACATCACGTCTGGACCGGTGCCGGAAGCGAGCGATGTCCGCAGGATGGGCCGCATATCGTCGGCGCGCATGGTATCCCGTTCGATCTTGACGGTGGGGTTCGCTGCCTCGAAGGCCGCAATCATTTTCTCCATACCGGCATTGTCTGATGCTTCGGTGAAGGTGTCCCATACCCGCAGGGTGACGGTATCCTGCCCCTGGACGCCGATGATGCTCGTCAACAGGGCCAGGATGACAATGATCTGCAGGGAATAAAATCTCTTGCTTGCAAACATAGGTGTAACTCCTTGGTTCAGTTCCACTCGTTCAATAAATTGGCGATTCCGATATGTACTGTGGCTGAATGCCTCCTTTCGCTGTACGGTTCTTGCTTAATTCGACCTGTGTCATCGTTGACATATTATGCGCAAAATCAGCTTATCCGTGATGCATGTCATCGTTGACATGGTGTCGCCAGAAATGCAAATCGACCTGGATTGTCCTCTTAGGTTCTGACAGGACCGGTAGAATTTCGAACGATCAGCTGCGTGACCAGCTTGATGATCCGGGGTTGGCTGGGGCAGTCAGATGGATCTTCAAGCTGCTCTAGGGTAATCTGCACGGCGGCTCTGCCAAGTTCTTCCATTGGCATTCGGACCGTCGTCAGTGGTGGTGCGACAAACGGTGAGTAGGTATCGTCGAAACCGATGACTGAAATATCGTCGGGCACAAACAGCCGGTGTTCATAGATGGCCTGCAATGTGCCCACCGCCGGAATATCGCTGCTGGCGAATATCGCTGTGGGCCGGTGGGGGAGGGCCAGCAGTTCCCGGGTTGCCCGATACCCATCGCCCTGCGAGTCCCGATCTTCCAAACGATAATGCTGCCCCATCTTGATGAATTCGGGATTCACGGGCAGGTGATGCGCCGCCATGGTATCCAGATACGCGTTCAAACGTTCAGTTTCGACGTATCCAGCCATCGCATTCGGACCCGTTTTGGGGTGCTGACCGAAATAGGCAATGTCACGGTGACCGAACGCAATCAAGTGTTCCATCGCTTCTACCGCGCCACAGTAATTATCGACGACGACCCGATTCGTGTCCGCGAGCACCGGGCGTTCGACCTGGACCACAGGAATCCCCGCGTCGAGCGCCAACTGAACATTACGGGGATCAATCGGCGTAGTAAACAGGATGCCGTCCACACGCCGGTGAATGAATGTTTCAATTCCCTTCTGCTCTAGCTCGGCTCTGCCCAAGGCATTGA
>JAIOHO010000650.1 GCA_019912905.1 Anaerolineae bacterium | reverse complement strand
TCCCTGAAGCGATCTGGTCAGAGTGAAGAGATCAAGAGTATGGGCGAAACACTCCTGAATGGACGTTACCGGCTGATCGCGCAGCAGGGTTCCGGCGGTATGGCCGTAATCTACAAAGCTGTCGATCAGTACCTGGGGCGAACCGTTGCCGTCAAGGTGCTGCGCCCCAGCCTGACCGCCGATCCCTCATTTGTGGCGCGATTCCGCAATGAGGCGCGCTCGGTTGCCAACCTGTCGCATCCCAACATCGTCACCGTACATGATGTGGGCAGCGATGGTCAGACTCATTACATCGTGATGGAATATGTCGAGGGTCTGGACCTCAAAAAGATTATCCGCCGGGAAGGGATGCTGTCGGTGGATCTGTCGCTGGACCTGGCGATTCAGATTTGCGCGGGCATCGGCTTTGCGCATCGGGCGGGTATCGTTCATGCCGATGTCAAACCCCAGAATATTCTCGTCACAGAAGATTACCGGGTGAAAGTGACCGACTTCGGCATCGCTCAGGCGCTGACCGATACGCAGCCGACTCAGCGGCAGGATGTGGTCTGGGGCAGCCCACATTATTTCGCCCCGGAACAGGCACGCGGCGAGAAACCAACCCCGGCTTCTGATGTATACGCGATTGGCATTGTCCTGTTCGAGATGCTGACCGGGCGGCTGCCTTATTCCGGGGCCAGCCAGCAGGAATTGGCGATGGCGCACCTGCGCGAACGGATTCCTCTGGTAACCGAAGTGAACCCACTCGTGCCCGAGAATCTCTCTAAAATCATCTATAAGGTGATGAGCAAGGAACCGTCTGCCCGCTACCGGATGGCCGATCAGCTTGGACATATCCTGCGCAGCTACCGGGAACGCAGCCGCGCGCTGACTTCCTCGACCACGCCGCAGGTGCCGCCCACCCTGCCAGAGGACCTGCCGATGCCGCCGCCGCTTCAGCAGTCCCGGCCCTATCCGCCGCAGTCTGCTTCTGCGAGACCACCTAACGTTCCGCAGCCCACGACCCATGTCTGGCAGCCGGATGAGTCGAAACCATTGGCCCGCCCGGAGTATCCTTCACCTTCGCAGCAGTTTCGGCCTGCATCTCAGCCCTTTCAACCGTTGGCCCGGTCCACCAGCCCGATTTCTCAGGCAGCCCAGCCTGAGTCGACTCCGGCACCGTGGGAGGCGAATCGGGGGAGTAGCGGATTGTATGTGCCGCCGCCCGCTTATGATGAATCTAACCAGCCATCGGGCCGCCTGGATTTTGTGACCATCTCGCTGGCAACCATCGCGCTCGTGGCTGTGTTCGGGCTAATTCCCCTTTACATCCTCGTGTTTCGAGCCTGGAACGGCTCTTAAAGGTTCAGTGGTCGGCAGTCATCGACGGGGCACCCAGGTTCGTTTCGAGGATATAGCTGTCGATCAACGCGCTGGCGGAACCATCCTCCGGGGTTGCCAGATAGATGCCTGCTTTGCCCGCGGGCAGAGTTGAGTCTTCGACATCGGCCACGACCGTCCCATTAACGGACCCAACAAAATGATCCTCATGAATTAGGATCGACAGTTCGTTGATGGTACCCAGGGGTTGGATCGCCTCGTTCAGGGTCCAGGTTTCATCGCTGCCGCGCAGTTCGCGCCAGATGCCCTTCTCCCGCACCCAGATGCTGAAGCGCCGCGAACCATCGACTGCGAAGACGTAATAATTATCCGAGTCTTCGTAGCGGAAGACGACGCCATAGGCACTGGCCGGTTGGCTGTCTGCTTCCAGCAGACCCTGCATGGTGATAAGGCTGTCGTGGAAGTCACCCTCCGTTTCCAGAATGCTCGTCGCCGCGATTCCGGGCCGCTGGTTGCTGAAGCGATAGAATCCGTCCGCCGTAATCTCGCGTGTGAGGGTGCTGGTGCTGCTCTGCGGCCAGAGCGCGCTGGTGGCCGAATCAGGCTCGAAATCACTGTTCACATAGTCCGGCACACTGCCTGTCATGCTGGGAACTTCGCTCTCCCCATCTGTCGCCGCACCAGGTATCAGCGCTCGACCGAGCAGCGCGATGACCACAATCAGCAGGACAGCACCGATGCCCAGCATGGGCAGCGGCAGAGGGAACCGGCGTCGGGTCGGTACGCTGGCTGAAGGCTGGGTTCCGAGGATCAACGTGGTGCCATCGGCTACGACTGCGGAATCGGTGGGTTTCGGGTGCTCAAGTGGCATTGGCACCGACCGATTCTCAAGCGCCGCTTTCAGGGCGAGATAGAAATCGCTGGCTGAAGCAAAACGGTCGCCGGGATTTTTGGCGAGCGCCCTGACGATGACAATGTCGAGCGCAGGATGCGGATCAACCAGGTGGTCCGACAGAATCGGAACCGGGGCCTGGACATGTTTGAGCATCGTTGAGATGCCGCTCTCGTCGGCATAGGGCACCGTACCGGCCAGCATTTCAAACAGGATAATACCAAGGGCATAGATGTCACTGCGTGAATCGACGCTGGCGCCGTTCACCTGTTCGGGTGACATATAGGCCGGTGTGCCGGTGGTTACACCCTCCTGAGTGAGGGAACTGCCTTCAGCAAGCCGGGCGATGCCAAAATCGGTTAGCACCGCATGATTGTGCTCGTCAAAGAGGATATTCGCTGGTTTCACATCCCGGTGGATCATCCCGCGTGCATGGGCGTAACTGAGCGCGTCGCACAGATCGTGGAGAATTTCGAGTACACGCTCGTGGGGCAGTTGCTCGCCGTTCGCCGCCAGATCTTCCATCACATCCTTGAGTGTGGGACCCGGGATGAAGGGCATGACCATAAAATAGACGTGATTGTCATTCTGCTCGATGACGTCGAAGTCATAGACCTGGACGATGTTGGGATGATTGAACCCGGCTACAAAACGCGCTTCACGGATGAATCGCTGTTTGAAGGTGGTGTCGGCAGCCAGATGATCGTGCAGAATTTTGATGGCAACGGGCCGTTTCAGGTTGGTGTCAAAGGCCCTATACACGCGCGCCATGCCGCCGGTGCCGATGCGCGATTCGATCCGATAGCGGTCCTTAAACAACATACTGCCGAAAAAACTATCCGTCATAATCCATTTGCCCGATTCTCTGCCGATCCTGGAACGTCTCGATTCTGGACGGGAATGCTTACAGGTTGTTTACGACAGCCTGAATAAACAGCGGGTGAGCTATTGCGGTGCGCCAGGCAGCGGGTTACACTGGGGCCTATGAGCAGGCCGTTGACCCTATTATTGACGATTTTGATTCTTTGCGGTAGTCGGATCGCGGCAAGCCAACCCCCCACGCCGCAGAGCCAGGTGATACTGCCGACGACCGGCGAATTGTATGCGCCGCTGTCGTTCCCCGTTTCGGTTGACCCGACTACCTATCGC
>JAIOHO010000649.1 GCA_019912905.1 Anaerolineae bacterium | reverse complement strand
CTGGATACTCGTTTCAATACCGCCTGCCGCTGGGCGCACCCTTAGAGTCGAAGTGGGTGTCGCACGGCGTCCTGAATCTCACCATTGTACGCAGATGCCTGCCGACCGGCGCTGTCGCCATGAGGTCATTTTGTGCGCGGTGGCCCATTTTTCGGTCGCTCATTGGCTCGAAATTCCTCATACGGATTGACACCTTCTGGAGAATGAGTTACCGTTATTGCAAACGCTTGCAGAATGTGTTGTGGACTCTGTGATGGCGAAAGACGAAAAGAAGTACAGCATCCCGACAATCGTCGATGTGGCACGGGAGTCCGGCGTATCGTACTCCACGGTATCACGCGTTTTGAACGGGTATGAGTTTGTCAGGACCAGCACGCGGGAAAAGGTGCTTCACGCTGCCGAGAAACTGGGCTATGTCCCCAACCGGCAGGCACGGAGCCTGGCAGGAGGTCGATCCAATGTCATCGGCATCCTGGTCCCGGGCCTGGATAACGGCTACATCGGTGAAATCGTACGCGGCATTGATGAAGACCTGGCGAAGTCGAATTATGACCTGATGCTCTACACAACCCACCGGCACGAGGGCAAAGAATCGCGCTACGTCACGAGCATCACCAATGGTCTGACCGATGGTCTGATACTGGTCGTGCCCCTCATCCCTACCGCTTATGTGGAAGCACTCCGCCAGCGGAACTTCCCTTATGTCCTCATCGATCAGTCTGACATGTCGGACAAAAGCTCGATTGTGGATGCCACGAACTGGCAAGGGGCCTATGACGGAACCCGCTATCTGATTCAATTGGGCCATCGCCGGATCGGGTTTATCACCGGCCTGCTGGATCTTGCCAGCGCTGTGGACCGTCTGGAGGGGTATAAGGCTGCACTGTCGGATCACGATCTACCCTTGCAGCCGGAATGGGTCGTCGAAGCAGATTTCTGGCAGGCAGGCGGTTATCAGGCAGCTCAGGCACTGCTGGCCCTCCCGCAGCGCCCAACAGCCATTTTTGCCTCGAACGATCTGTCCGCTTTCGGCGCAATGGAAGCAATCCGCGATTGCGGCCTGCGTATCCCTGAGGATCTTTCCATCATCGGCTTTGACGACATTCCTCAGGCCGCGATCGCTTATCCCAAACTCACCACCATCCGGCAGCCGCTGGCTCAGATGGGTCGAGTGGCAGCCCAGATGCTTGTGGAACATATCGAAAATCCCGATCGACCTGCCCGGCGGGTCACGCTGGCAACCCAGGTCGTCATTCGGGATTCCTGCCAGCCGCCCCGATAAGGTCATAACCGAAGCAGGTGATGCCTGTCCATCTAACTTGTTGATCAGATTCCCGCCGGGAGAATCGATCCAAACGCGTAATTCATGGACAGGTGGGTCCATTGTGACACGGCAGTGCCAGAGGAGGGATCATGAGGAGCCGTTCGCGTGCCCAGGATCAGCGGCTGCGATTCTGGAATCAGGTGGTCTACAGTGCCCTGGCCCCGATCTACAACGGCCTGGATTGGCTGACGTTCGGGGTCTGGTGGCGGCTGGTGCGCCGTGCGCTCGAAGCAATTCCACCGAATCAGCAGGTGCTCGAAATCGGCTTCGGCCCGGGCAAACTGCACGTCGAACTCGCGCGACAGGCGGCCCTGTGCGCGGGCCTCGACCTGGCCTGGGGCATGTGCCGTTATACGCAGCGCAGGCTCATCCATGCCGATCTGCCGGTGCGCATCACCCGGGGCAGCGTCTATGAGCTTCCGTATCCGAATGTCGCTTTCGACTGTGTAGTAAGCACCTTCGCCTTTTCCGGTTTCCCGGAGGGACCACGCGCGCTGGCAGAGATGGCGCGAGTCACCCGGTCCGGCGGACGAGTCGTGCTGGTGGACATTGGCTTACCAGAAGATGGCAACCGCCTGGGCACCGGGCTGGCGCGGTTGTGGGAGCAGATGGGTGATTTCCTCTACGACCTACCGGCGATGATGGCCGAAGCGGGTCTGCGCGTAATCACGTTTAAAGAATACGGCCCCGGCAGGCACATCCGCCTGGTGGTTGCCGAGAAAACTGGCTCACAGAATTTCTTGTAAAGCAGGTGAGAAACAGGTCTTTATTACAATTATTACTTCAGTCAGGGTCAGGTCCGGCGCGGGCCGCGGGCCATCGCCTGGACTACGGCCAGCGTCATGCGGGCATCCCCCAGGGCGTTGTGTGCGCCGACGACCGGGATTCCATAATGGCGGGCCGCATTCCCCAGTTTATGGAAACGCGGGCGACCCCAACCCCCACCGCGAGACCCCGCGAACTCCTCCGCATAGGCTTCCATCGCACACCACCAGCGGCTGAAGGTCTTCCAATCGGTTTTCGGCAGCCGCAGCGCGGCGGCACTCTGATGCATCATCTTGCGATCAAAGACCGCGTTGTAGACGACCACATCCCGGTCATGCAGGATGGTCTCGACCTGAGCCGTAATGTCGCCCCAGGTAGGCGCATTCGCCACATGTGCGTCGGTGATGCCGTGAATGCGGACGACCTCGTAAGGGATCGGATTCACCGGTTTGACCAGCGTATCGAGCAGCACCTGGTCCTGCGCATCGACGATGGCGATCTGCACGATCTCGCCGCGCTGCAAGCCGGTGGTTTCCGTATCCAGCACCACAAACTCGCCCTGCCGGATCATCTGCTTGAAGGCGGATAAACTCGTTGAAGTCCGCATGTTCACCTCCTGTGGTGATTATAGTCTAAACAATCGGAACTTAGGAACATATCCATCCTGACATTATTTATCTACACGACAACAGGCTAAAGCCATGCGGTATAATAGGAATGTCTAGCTCACAAATACGAGAACAGATGAAATGCGTGATGTATTCCCTGGCTACTATCGACCAACACCGGCGGAATTTGATGATCTCTGGCAAGACTGCATTTTTACTTTCGACGCTAATGTTCTCTTGGACATCTACAGCTATCGTCCGCAAACGCGCGACGAGTTGTTCAAAGTATTAAATGACATTAGAGATCGCATTTGGATTTCCAATCAGGCGGCTCTAGAGTATCAGCGAAAGCGTGCATCAATCATCGCGCAGCAAAGTAACGTGTATGAAACCCTCCTAAGCCAGCTCCCCAAAATGCAAAAGTCACATATCGACTTCGGCAAACTCATTGAGCATCCCTCCATTGAAGCCGCTTCTTTACGCCATCAGATTGAGAAAATGCAAACTGATGCAACTCAAGCACTAGAGGCAATAAAAAAGGAAATCGAAGTGCTGCGAAGAAATCACCCTGACTGGTCTGTTGATAATGACCCGATACGCGATGAAATTGACAAACTATTTGAGGGTCAGGTTGGTCCTCGATATTCAGATGATCGGTTGCAGGCAATCTATGAAGAGGGTGACGACAGATATTTGTGCAATCGGCCACCTGGATTTGCTGACAGATCCAAAGAAGGGACACGAAAGTTCGGTGATCTGATAATCTGGTATCAGACGATTGATTATGCGAAGAAAATTCAAAAGCCCGTTATATTTGTTACACACGACGGGAAAAGCGATTGGTGGCAAATGTCAGGAGACAAAACGCTCGGGCCGCACCCAGAACTCATTCAGGAAATGTGGGAAAAAGCTGGTGCCAAGTTTTATATCTATACCAGTGACAGGTTTATGAAATATGCCAAAGAGTACCTTGGTCTAGATACGTCAGATGAATCGATAGAGGAAGTTGAAGAAGTTAGAAAATATAGCGAAAATATTCGCATGGGTCGAATAACAGGTATTGACGCACTGGCTAGCGTTAATGCAACCCTCGCGCATCAGATAGCTAACCTCACAATGCCCAATATTAGTGACTTGTTCGCTGACCAAATAACAGGTATTGACGCGCTAGCTAGTGTTAATGCAACCCTCGCGCATCAGATGGCTAACCTCACAATGCCCAACATTAGTGACTTGTTCGCTGACCGAATAGCAGATATTGACACACAGGCTGACACTAATGACATTCTCTCTGACCAATATGCAGAACAGACTAAAGTAGCAATAAGTACAGACAACTCACTTACAGCAGAAGCGTCGAATGTTGAACAAGACACCGATGATACAAATGGGACCATCCAAGATGCCTGACTACCCACTCAATAACCTCCCTACCGCCGACGCAGAGTTCCAGGCCGCACACCCCGAATTCCTCGCGGCGGAACTGGATGACCTGCGCGCGCGTGAATACAGCCGCCTGGATGAACTGGGACACGTCTACCTCGACTACACCGGTGGCAGCCTGTACAGCTCGTCACAGCTTCAACAGCACATGAACCTGCTGAACAAGGGCGTCTACGGCAACCCGCATTCCAGCAACCCGAGTTCCCAGGCCGCCACCCAGTTGGACGAACGGGCGCGCGAGTACGTCATGCGTTATTTCAACGCCTCACCGGATGAATACCTGCTGATCTTCACGTCCAACGCCAGCGGCGCGCTCAAGCTGGTGGGCGAATCGTATCCCTTCGGGCCGGGCGGCCAGTACCTGCTGACGTTCGACAATCACAATTCGGTCAACGGCATCCGCGAATTTGCCCGCGCACGTGGCGCACAGGTGACGTATATCCCGGTGGTGCCGCCGGATCTACGTATGGATGCCGACCGGTTGCAAGCGCTGCTGGATAATGGCGACCCTGCCTACCCCAACCTGTTCGCCTACCCCGGTCAGTCGAATTTCTCCGGCGTGCAGCATTCGCTGGAATGGATCGAAAGCGCCCAGGCAAACGGCTGGGATGTGCTGCTGGACGTGGCGGCCTTCGCCCCCACCAACCGGCTCGACCTCAGCCGCTGGCATCCTGATTTCGTGTCGCTGTCGTTCTACAAGATTTTCGGTTATCCCACCGGCATCGGGGCACTGATCGCGCGCAAAACAGCGGTCAAAAAGCTGCGCCGCCCCTGGTTCGCCGGCGGCACGATCACCATCGCCTCGGTTCAGGGCGACGGCTATTATCTGGAAGAAGGCGGAGCGGCTTTTGAAGATGGCACGATTGATTACCTCAACCTGCCTGCGGTCGAAATCGGCCTGAAGCATATCGAAAGCATCGGCATCGACGTGATTCACGACCGGGTGTGCGCCCTTACCGGATGGCTGCTGGACAATCTGCTCAGTCTGCGGCACGCCAACGGCCAGCCGCTGGTGCGCGTCTATGGGCCGACCGACTGCCACATGCGCGGCGGCACGATTGCCGTCAATCTCTACGATCCCGCCGGGAAACTGATCGACTACCGGGCGGTCGAAAAGCTGGCAAATCAGGTGGGTATCTCGCTGCGGACGGGCTGTTTCTGCAACCCTGGCGCGGGTGAAATGGCGATGGGCCTCACCAAAGCCGACCTGGAAGACTGCTTCCATAATGAGGAGCGCATGACCTTCGAGCAGTTCATCACCGCCATGAGCGGCAAGACGGACGGCGCAGTTGGGGCCATCCGCATCTCGGTCGGGCTGGCGACCACCTTCGAAGACGTCTACCGCTTTCTGCACTTTATGCAGGGTCTGCTCAACCGGGATCACGATCAGATCGCAAGTCTTTGACAAATCAAAAATATAAATTATAATTCGCACTACTTCCGTCGCGTCCATCTTTAGATTTTTTCGAAAATAGGCTTGGAACGAGACTTATATGAGTTTCCCTGAATCCACCATCTCGGACCCGATTCCAACCCGACGTTTCTCGCTCAACCCATTCACGTTTCTCGGCCAAATCTCGGAAGGTCGCTACTGGGCCTACTACCTGATTATCCCAAGCCTGCTGCTGGTGGCGCTGGTCATCCTCTACCCTGTGATCTCTGGCATCGGCCTCAGCTTTCAGGAGATGCGCCTGACACGGCCCGCCAAGAATGGCTTCATCGGCCTGCAACATTATCAGGATCTGCTGACAGACCAGATTTTTCGCACGGCGGTCCTCAACACCCTGGAATGGGTGGTGGTCGGCGTCGTATCGCAGTTTCTCGTCGGCCTTATCACGGCCCTGGCACTCAACAAAGGCGGCATCGTCATGAAGGCTGCCGGCGTGATTGTGCTGCTGCCCTGGATTTTGCCCTCAGTCGTAGCCGGGAATATCTGGGCGCTGATGCTCGATTCGCGGCTGGGCGTCATCAATGACCTCTTCGTCAAGATAGGACTGCTCGACCAGTACAAAGCCTGGTTTGCGGACCCGAACACCGCGCTGCCCGCTACGATGCTGATTTCGCTGTGGCGCGGCTTCCCTTTCTTTACCCTGCTGCTGCTGGCCGGTTTGCAGGCGATCGACGATGATCTCTACGAAGCCTCCGCCGTCGATGGAGCCAACCGCTGGAGCCAGTTCTGGCACATCACGCTGCCGCTGCTGCGCCCGGTCATCGTGGCGACCGTCGTCCTGCGCGTGATCGGGCTGGTCAATTCACCGGACCTGCTGCTGCTGCTCACCAACGGAGGGCCGGGCTATGCCACCCAGGTGCTGTCGCTGTATGCCTTCCAGAAAGCCTACAGTGACTTCGACTTCGGTTATTCCGGCGCAATCTCGGTGGTGATGTTCCTCATCCTCATGGTGTTTACCGTGATCTATGTCCGCGTCTCACGCGTAGCCCAGGAGTAAGCCCGATGTCGCAGCGCAATGCCAATCGCTTCTGGAGCACTCTGGCTTATCTCGTCATCCTGGGCGTGGTCGTCTTTTCAGTCGGGCCAATTCTGTGGACGATCATCACCTCGCTGAAACCGGAGCAGGACATCGTCACGTCGGAACTGCAATATCTGCCGCGCAACATCACCCTCGACAACTACGTTGCCATCTGGAATCGTTCCGGCTATCCGCGTCTGATCGGCAACAGCACGATCGTCACCGTCATCACCCTGGTCATCTGTATGCTGGTCGGCACCCTGGCCGCTTACGGTTTTTCGCGCTATCAGTTTCGCGGGCGCACCCAACTGCTGCTCGTCTACCTGGTCATTCGCATGTTCCCGGTGGTGCTGATGATCGTGCCGCTGTGGATCATGATGCGCGGCTTCGGGCTGCTCAATACACACTTCGGTCTGGCGTTGGCCTATACGACCTTCCTGCTGCCGATCTGCATCTGGATGATGAAGGGCTTCTTCGACGCGATTCCGCCTGAACTGGAAGATGCGGCGCGCATCGACGGCTGCACCCGGTTGAGCGCGCTGTTCCGCGTGGTAATGCCGCTGGCGCGCGGGGGACTGGTGGCGACCGCCGTGTTTATCGGCATCGCCGCCTGGAACGAATACCTGTTCGCCCTGATGTTCACCAACAGCCAGAACTCGCAGACCTGGCCGGTGGGCCTGGCGCTGATGGTGGGCGAATTCCAACTGCCCTGGGGGGCGTTGAGCGCGGGTGGAGTCATCAGTGTCATCCCGGTCATCATCCTGTTTGGTATCGTCCAACAGTCGCTGGTGCGCGGCCTGACCGCCGGGGCTGTCAAAGGTTAGGAGAATGTCTGCTGAAATTCGGCAGTTATTCGGAAAATATTGAATCGGCTTAGTGAGGAGATTGTTTAAATGACTACACACAGGGGCATGAGCCGCCGCAATTTTTTGAAGGCCAGCGGGCTGGGCGCAGCCGGGCTGACGCTGGCAAATTACCTGCCAGCACTGGCGCAAAGTGATCTGCAAGCCACCATCAATTACTGGCATCACTTTACCAGCGAAACCGAGTTTAAAGGCATGGAACGGGTGATGGCGATGTTTGCCGAGAAATATCCCGGCATCAGCGTGGTTCAGGAAAATATCCCCAACGCCGACTTCATGGCGAAGTTCACGTCGGGCGTGCTGGCCGGAGAACGGGCGGATACCACGATGATTTCGGTATCCCGCCTGGCGGACATGGTGGCGATGGACGGCCTGGTCCCGATTACGGAACAGGTCAACAACTGGGACTTGAAACAGTACTTCCCGGACAACCGATGGGAAGGCATCACGGTGGATGGGGAAATTTACGGGGTTCCAGCGTTCACCTTCGTCGATTGGGCCTACTACCGCACCGACTGGTTTGAAGAGGCCGGGCTGGAACCCCCAACGACCCTGGACGAATTCCTCGATGCAGCCATCAAATTGACCGATCCGGCTAAGGGGCGCTACGGGTTCGGCATGCGAGCCGGCGGCGGCGGCCAGGACTTCATCGTCTACATGATCGAAGCCTTTGGCTCTCCCATCCTCAACGAGAGCGGCGAACCGGCCATCGACCGGGACATCGCCATCGAAGCCGTAAAATGGTATGCCGACCTGTATACCGTCCATAAGGTCGTACCGGAAAGCGCTCCGAACGACAGCTATCGCCAGATCATGGAAGGCTTCAAGACCGGCCAGACGGCCATGGTATGGCATCATACCGGTTCGTTGACCGAAATCGCGGCAGCCCTGGAACCGGGGACGCAGTTCATGTCCACCGTGCGGCCCACCGGCCCGGTGAACAACCTCACCCGCCTGAGCTATCTGTACAACGGGCTGATGAAGGAAGACAACGCTGAAGCCGCCTGGGACTGGGTGAGCTTCTGGGGCGAACTCGATCCAACCATTGCCTTCCTCGAAGAAACCGGCTACTTCCCAGCCTCGTCGCAGGTCGCGGAAGACGAGCGCATCACCGGCAATGAGCTGTACGCCGCAGCGGTCGAAGCGCTCGCCATTGGCGGCCAGCCGCCGAACTTCGTCGGTTATTCTGGTTGGAGCACGAACATCGTGCTGCCGGAATTCCAGAAGATTCTGGTCGGCGAAGCTACCGTCGAAGAAGCGGTCGATAACATGATCGCCGGACTAGCCGACTCGATGGAATAGTGGTTCGGTGCAGGACAGCTTGCAGGGCGGACACAGGTCCGCCCTTTTTGTTGGGAAGGATCAGGAAGCCCGGTTCTTTTCGACTGCTTCGATCAGCCCTTTCATATAGCCGATGGCAAATACCTTGCCCATGATCATGTAACCGGGATGATCGTTCGATTCGCCTTCCAGCGTCGGCGCATGATCCGGGCGGATCGGCCCCTCAAAACCGACGTCATAATAGGCCTGCATACAGGCCAGCATATCGGTCGGCCCTTCATCGTGGAAGACCTCGCTGAAACTGGGCACCTTGCTGCTGACATCGCGGAAATGGGAGAAGAAGATTTTGTTCCGCTGACCGAAATAGCGGATCGCCTCGGGCACGTCCGGCACATCTTCCATCGCCGCAAAATTACCCTGGCAGAAGGTCAGGCCGTTGTTCGGGCTGGGGACCAGCTCGATTACCCGTTTGAAAGCCTCGAAGCTGCGGATGATGCGCGCCATGCCACGAATGGGCGACAGCGGCGGATCATCAGGATGCAGCGCCAGTTTCACGCCGGATGACTCGGCTATGGGCACGACCCGCTTCAGAAAGTACTCGAAGGCTTCCCACAACTGGTCGTCGTGGACTTCGCCATATTCCGTCAGCGGCGCATTGTTCATCAACTCGTGCTTGTAGCTGGTCACCAGTGCCCCGCCGCGTCCGCGATCGGCCAGGGAGGTGCGCAGCCAGCCAAAACCCGCCATCCAGTTGTAGCACAGGATGGGGATGCCTGCTGCGCCCATGTTACTCACCGACTGGCAGAAGTGGTCCAGGTCTTCATCGCGGCCTGGCAGACCGAGCTTGATGCGGTCAGTCACCGGGATGCCCTCGATCACTGTGAGTTTCAGACCAGCCGCTTCGACCCGCTGGCGCATGCGCAGCAGCGGCAGGAATTCCCACGCCGGGCCGCTGTCGTCGGCAGGACGTCCGGCCACAATCTGAGTGACGCCAAGCTGGTTTGCCAGCCGCAGCGCGGTATCGGATAACGGTATCGGCAGAAGTGCAATATTCATCAGAAAGAATCACCTTTGCTCGTAAGACGTAATAAGGAAGGTCCCGATTGGAGCACTTCTGTCCGCTGCTGTCAATGCAATGGATATAAAAAACCCCGGCCATTCACCGGGGTCACGGGGTGATAGAGTTGGAGGAAATTCCTGATCAGGCTTCGACGAGCGCATCCTTGTGGACGTTCAGGGTCACGCCGTCGCGGGTCACGCCGCCGATCTGATCGGACATGGCATAGCGGTCGGACTGAAGCAGGCCCGAGTCGATGCGGATGAATCCATAGCGCTGCATCCGCGCTTCAAGTTCATCCGGTACGTATTCCTCCGACGCGAACACCCGGGCTACATCATCCACCAGGGTATTACCCCGGATCTGGGGCCGGCGGTTCGTGGCGGTTTCAACGTCTGCATTCGTCGGATCTTCATCGCCCATCTGGACATCCGCCACATGACCGATTTCGTCGCCCGTCACATCGCGGACCGTCATGCCTGTGTGAATCTTCGCCATCAATTCATTGATCATGGGTTCCATTTTTGCCTCCGTGGATTCGTCCACCGATGATCCTATTCTAAGAAATCAGCAGCGCGGACACATGGTTCATCGGAGTGATTTTGGCATAGTCCATTCGGGGAGTGCCCGGCCTAACGGGTCTACCCATCGCCCTCTGAAGCGCTATACTCCTCCTGTTTGCGCGGCGCCGCTCCCGACAGAAATGGATCATCGATGCAAGTTGCACTTCAGGTCGCCTACGATGTCATCATCCCCATACTCCTGACGGCAGGCTTAGGATTCTGGTTTGGCCGCCAATTCAAACCTGACACGCGAACCCTGTCACGCATCGCCATTTATCTCTTCTCCCCTGCCCTGGTGTTTCGCAGCACCGTGAATTCCACACTGAAGCCAGAAGAAATCGGCCAGATTCTGGTATTTGTCGTGCTGCTCTTCACGGTGATTTCGCTGCTGGGTTATGGACTGGCAGCGACTCAGCACAACCTGAGCCGAGCCACCCGCAGTGCCTTCATCCTGAGTGTGCTGCTGGCGAACAGCGGCAACTACGGCCTGTCGTTCGTCGAATTCACATTCGGTCAGCCGGGATTGCAGATCGCCGTACTGGTTGTGGTAATGAATTCCGTCATGAGCAACACCCTGGGGATTTACCTGGCTTCGGCAGGCACAGCTTCGATGCGCCAGGGTATCCTCAACGTCCTGAAAGTGCCCATCCCCTATGCCACTGTATTAGGCTTTCTGGTCAATTTCAGCGGCTTCACCCTGCCTGTGCCGGTCGAACGCTCCGTCGATGTGCTCAGCCAGGCCGCGGTCCCGATCATGATTGTGCTGCTCGGCATCCAGCTTTCACGCATTTCCATCCGGGGCGAACTGCGCACGGCGGCGGGTGCGCTGGCGCTGGCCTCTGCAACCCGGCTGTTAATCGCACCGCTGGTGATCCTGGGCATCACCGCCCTGATGGGAATCAGCGGCCTGACGCGCAATGTCCTGCTGGTCCAGATGAGCACGCCGACGGCGGTATTTGCCACGCTGCTGGCGACCGAATTTGGCAGCGACGCTCAATTTGTGACGGCCAGCGTCCTCATCACCACTCTGGCGAGCATTGTGTCGCTGAGCGTGATTACCGCCCTGTTTGTGGGATGAAACCAGGCGGTAGGTTATACTCGACGGTGGATTGACCCCCGATGAGAAGGAGAAATCATGGCAGCAAAAACCCGCTGGGGAATTATCGGCACGGGCAATATCGCCAGGCAGTTCGCACGCGGCCTGGCTGCACTGTCCGAGGCCGAACTGGTGGCCGTCGGCTCCCGTTCACAGGAAACAGCCGATACGTTCGGTGACCTGTTCCACGTGCCCCACCGCCACGCATCCTATGAAGCCGTGGCTGAGGACTCCGCAGTGGATGCGGTTTACATCGGCACGCCGCATTCGTTTCACAGGGATAACAGCCTGTTGTGCCTGAGTCATGGCAAGGCGGTCCTGACCGAAAAGCCGTTCGCCATCAACGCGCAGCAGGCGCAGGAAGTCGTCGATTTCGCCCGCGCGCATAAAATCTTCCTGATGGAGGCGATGTGGACGCGCTTCCTCCCGATCTTCGTCCGCATGCGCGAACTGCTGGCTGCCCAGACGATCGGCGAAGTACGCATGCTGACTGCTGATTTCGGCTTTCGGACTCATTTCAACCCGGAAGGCCGGCTGTTCAACCCGGCGCTCGGGGGCGGCGCGCTGCTCGACGTGGGCATTTATCCCCTCTCGCTGGCGTCGATGGTTTTTGGGCCGCCGGAGCGCATCACCAGCATGGCGCATCGGGGTGAAACCGGCGTGGATGAGAATACCGCCATCATCCTGGGCTATGAAGGCGGTGCCCTGGCCTCGCTGACCACGGCTGTCCGCACCAATACCCCGCAGGTCGCCACCCTGAACGGCACAGAGGGGCGCATCACCGTGCATTCACGCTGGTGGATTCCCACACGCATGACGGTCGAAATCTATGGTAAAGAAACGGCGGAAATCGAAATGCCCTTCGTCGGCAACGGCTATAATTACGAAGCTGCCGAGGTCGGGCGCGGCCTGCGAGAAGGCCTGCTCGAAAGTGATGTGATGCCGCTGGACGAAACGCTGTCGATCATGCGCACTATGGACACGATTCGCGCCCAGTGGGGCCAGAAATATCCTATGGAATAGAGGACATCAAATATGAAATACGGACAAATTGAAGGGGTCAGCAAACCCGTATCGCGCATCGTGCAGGGCACAACCCCGATTAACTCGAACGAACTCGATTTCAGCATGAAGCTGCTGGATGATGTCTTCGAGATGGGCGTGACCACCTTCGATACCGC
>JAIOHO010000648.1 GCA_019912905.1 Anaerolineae bacterium | reverse complement strand
ATCCCGCTCACATCGACGACGCTTGAGCCTGTTTCAAACCGCCCGGCGTTGGTTACAACGACGATTAGCTCAAGATCAAGTGCCTGCCTTTCTCTCCTATCGTCCTCTTTGGCAATTTGCATGAAAGTGTCAGGTTCTCAGTCTCATAAGCTAGGCGCTGGCAAGTTGAACGAGCCTATCTGAGCTTTTGTAATCCTTTATAGCCTAAGAAATCAAAAGTTCCTAACAGTTTCCAGGATCCCCAAGGCTTCATGGCTTCAGTGCCCGCAGGCGTTCAAGCGCTGTCTCGATTGCCGCCCTGACCGCAGGAAGGCGGGCCGTCTCGGGACGAAGTGCGGCTCGTTTGATGATCTCCCAATCGCGCGCGCTGTGGCCTTCTGCCAGACAACATGCAGTAACCCACTCCACCCGACGCACGGCGTGCGCTTCGCGCGTTTCCACGACAGCCTGCAACGCCGCTCGGGTCCTGGGCAGTTTGTTCTGGTGATTGGCAAAGTAGTTCCACTTGCCCAGGTGTTGGCCGATCGCCTTCATCGACAGACGTTTGGGCTTTCCGGGCTGGTGCAGGAGTTCATCGACAGCGCGCGGGATCGCCGCGGCAAGCTGCTGGTCAAGCACGGGCCAATCCTGGCGCGGCGGCGGATCGGGCCGACCAATCGCCGTATTCTTGTACTGGCGCGGCGGCAGATACGCCTCCAACCACTCCCGATCGTTCTTTCTAAGCCACGCCATCTCGGTCTTGAGCCCTTCACGCAGATCGTTCCGCGTTGCCTTGGGTTGCTCAACCCGCATTTCAAGCAACCGGATGCGATAGGCATCGCCCATGAGGCGTTTGTTGGCATCATTCACTTCCTGCCCTGCACCGCGCATATTGTGGCCCGCGTTTCGGGTCAGGTCATGCTCGCGAGTCGAGACGAACAGTCGATTGGCCTGATTAGCAATCGCGGTCTCGCTCACATTCAGCTGCTGAGCCATCTGCTTTTTGCTGACCGCGGGATCTTCCCACAGCTCACGAAACTTCCGCTCCCAGACCGGTCCGTATTGAACGACAGTCGTGATCTTGTAGCGGTCCTCCTCCTCCCGATCCGGACCCGTCCGATCATAGCTAAATCCACACACACACGAGAAACGACCCACCGGATTCCGTCGACTCGACTGCGAAAAACGGAGTTCATAGTCGGAAATGACGTCTTTCTGAAAGTGATCGCAGGCGGCATTCAAGCAGGGCCATGGCCCCCGACCGAAATAGGCAGGCTGATCAGGAAGCGCAAAAAAACCGGCTGCGGTGTAGCCAAGAAAGTGCATCAACAGCAGATGATAGATGGGGAAGGACATCGTCTCGGACCGGCGGCAGAGACGTGCCACCCAGTTGTTTTGTGGGTGCGTCTGCAGGCGGCAATGGAGCTGGTCGAGCAACTCATCTCCGTAGTACTCCCGAACCGCTCCGAGCAGCTTCTGCGCGTACAGATTGCCCCCGCTGTAGGGCGCCAGTTCCTGTTCAGCCAGGCAGAACAGATATTTCTGCGCGAGAAGTGCCGGATTCGATGGCAGTGAGGGATGCTCCAGAAGCCAGGTCGCTTCCTGGGCAAGTCGAAGCTGCACCTGATCAAACCGGTTGACTGGGTTGAGGTGACGTGGCTCAGGCTCGTCAATCACCGGTTCGGCTGCCTGGAATCCGTCGGTGCCTCGGGCATGGACGGGGCTGTCTTCCAGCCAGACGGCGTGTTTGGCGCACGCGTGAATACCGAGAATGTGATGAACCCGGTGCCAATAGGTCTCACCGTAGATCATCCGATCCTCCTGCACGCAGACCGGACAAAAACGCAGATAGGTCAATGCCGGAATTGGGACCCGCGTCAAACCCAGCCGGAGGTAGACTTTGCCCCCCTCGCCGAGTTTCATATCGACACGAACTTGCTGAGCCCGTGCTTCGTCGATAAACGGTGCATAAAAGGGATACACAGAATTCTCGTCGATCCATTGATCAGCAGAGTAGACATTCCCCGGCGGCAACATTGCATGGATATTCGCCAGGTGGGTCGGAAACTCGATCAGCGGCCTCTGAGACTTCTTCCCAAAGAACATCGCCATAAATGGCTGGGGGCTGGCAAAATGAAGGCGCTCGCGCAGGCGGGCCAGCACACTCGCAAACAATTCGTCTGGATATGGATCGGTGAAATAACCTAACATGGGAAACCCTCTCGGAATGAACCTCTTGTCAGATTTACGCAGCGTGCTGACGCGATCATAGTCCGTTCACCAAACACTCATTCAGACGGTGTCAAGTGAGAATCTGTTGACCAGATCAGGCCTGCAGCCTGCACGGCTTCATACGCGGGCTGTTCGCGCTCGCTCCCCTGAGCCACAATTCCGACCAGGGTTGGCCCAATCTCCTGCTGCGGAGTTTCGGCTGTGTGCGTGTCGGCAAGACCCACTTGAGTGGTCTCCGGCAGCTCAGCCTCTGTCTCAGCGGCCTGCCAATCAGGCTCCTCAGTGGCGGTCACCGATTTCTTCTTTTTAGGTGGTGGCGAAGCTGTGGCTGGTGCTGTGACCTTCGGCATTGAAGATTTCTCCTGCTCAAAGTACAGATCATCATATCTTCGCAAGGCACTTGGGGTGCCCTTTTTGAGCGCCTTCACGGCTTCGATTGTCCAGGGGAACTCGTCGTGAGCGACAGATCGAATCAACCCGGGCGTAATCCGCTCAGTCCCCGTGGTAATCGCGCGTCTTTGTGCGGCAATGAACATCTTTATGGCCAGATCGGTGATACCTCCGGAGGTCTCCAGTAAGGCATCACTGAGTTTCGGCGTCAGGACCGCAACCTCATGGACGTATTGGTAGCGGAAAAGCGAGCGTACAAAAACTTCCCAGTCACCATTACCCCCGTTTCGCTCTGCTTTCATGTGGTGCCAAAGGAAATTTCCATAGCCTGTTCCGCGCCGCGCCTGGCGAAATGCACTCGTCAATACACCCTGGGCACTGGGCGTCCCAACCAAAACCATCGGTATCCCAATCTCATTGCTCAGTTGGACCAGGAAATTCAGTAATTGAGTTCCCTCTTTGGAACCGCGGATATTCTGGATCTCGTCGATTACCAGGACACCAAGGTAATGATTCGCGGCCACGATCGCCATCTGAGCAATCAGGGTATTGACGCTGGCTTTACCGTTCTGGGCCCCACGTCGAAAGTAGTCTGTACCCAGCAAGGAATCGACCGCCTGCAAACATGCACCACATAGCGCTTTAATCGAGCCATTGTGGGGGCAATCGAGTTTGAGCCAGACAATCTGACTGCATGTGAAAGGTCGACCTTGATATTCGCGATGATGAATGACTTGATAAATGAACGACAAAATACGATTCACCGCCCGCGACTTCCCCATTCCACTCAGACCTAATAGAGTCAGCCCTGATGTGGTAATCCCAGCGTCGTCGTAAAAATCCGGATCGAACTCGTCGACACACTTCAGAAT
>JAIOHO010000647.1 GCA_019912905.1 Anaerolineae bacterium | reverse complement strand
CCTGAAACCTGAGGCGGCTGGGCCTGCATGCGATCGTGGTACACGTCCAGGTAGCGCGCGATTTCCTCCCGCTGCCGGAGCAGGGTGCCTTCCTGTTCACTCCGTTGCAGCGCAGCCCGTCGCTCAAAAACATCGTTCTTGATATGCTCCGGGCTGCCGACGTTCTCGAACCGCTTGGGTTTGTCATCCCCGATCAGCGACAGACTCAGATTGCCGCGATTGAGCAGCGTGTTCAGCAGACCATTGCGAATGATCACCACGTCATCGACCTGACTCAGCAGCACTTCTTCGCTCATGTCTTGCAGCCACAGCGGGCGGCGGTGAATGATGCGGATGGTGCTGGCCCCCAGAATCAGCATATCGTGCCGCCAGTCCCAGTCGGACCAGTAGAACCAGACGACGCCGAGCAGCACGACGAACGGCCCCAGGACAAAGCCCGCTGTATGCACGGCTGCCGACGGCAAAATCAGCGTCACCACGAACAGCACCGCGCCCGCCAGGACGAACAGGCTGGGGAAAAGGATATGCGCAAACCAAACGGAGGCGTGCTTGCGATAGGTGATATTATTCTGGGCATCGACATAGCGGGTCCCCAGCAAACCGGGGGACTGCGCCTGGACCGCTGCTTTGTCTTTAGGCAGTTGCTGCTGGGTGCGGGCGTCTTCAGGGCTGAGGAACCGGTCGATGACCTCGCTGATGGCCTCGCGGTTCTGCTGTTCCTGCACTTTCTTGTAATTTTGCAGGTCGGTGATGATGACCCGTTGAATCTGCTCCGGGTTGGGCATCACCGTCAGTTCGACATTCCCGGCGTCCCCGGCGGTTTTGATAAACACCGAGCCGTAGCGGAACAGCCGGGCAAAGGGATCGCTGGGCGGGATGGTGTAACTGACTTCATGCACGCTGCTGACGACAATCTCGCGGGTCTGGTTTTGCAGCGAAATGATGGTCCGCGTGTAATAGATGATGCGTTGATCGGTGATGATGAGGTAATCGTTCTGCCATTCGACGTAAGCATAGTAGATCCATGCCCCCGGAATCACCAGCGCCAGCGCCGCGAAGACCAGCGCCAGCCCGGTCTGGACAAGCAGCACGGCGATAATCACCAGGACGATGCCGATGGACACCGGCATAATCGCGTTGCGGATAAATGCCCAGATGTGCCGATGTTCGCGCAGCAGCAGGTGTTCGCCCGGTCGCGCGCCGGGGAAAGCGGGGGGCGCATCGGCGTCGAAGCGGACCATCTGGCTGGTGAGATAGGGGCGGATTTCCGGGTGATCCAGCAGCGCCTGCTGGAACTTGAGGTGCGGCAGGAACAGCAGCACGCTGGGCTGCGTGACACGCATCGACATGCGCTCGGTCGTGTTGCCGAACAAGGCGGATTCGCCGACGAATTGATTCTCATGCACCTCGCCGACGATTCGTTCGTTGGGGGCGCTGCCGCTGACCAGCACGGCATGTCCATTGACGAGCAGGAACAAACCCTGCCCGGGCTGGCCCTGGCGGAATACAAGCTGCTGCGGCTGGAGCTGGATAATCTCCACGATTTCCGCCATCCACTCCAGCAGCGTCGGCGGCACCTTCGAAAGCAGCGGCAGATTGCGGATATGGGTCAGGACAAAACGGTTTGCCATAGAGCGTCCGGTCGTTCACTTTCCCTAATTGTACCGGAAAATCGCGTGCGGCTAACTTATCTTTCAGCGGCGCTGGCCGTCATCGGGAAAACCTGGGCGACCAGCTCCAGGTAGCGGGCGAGAAAATGCAGCAGCGCCTGGCGTTCTTCTTCGCTGATGAGGCTCAGGATCAGTTGAAGCTGGTCGAACACCGTGTCCTTGATGGCGTCGAAGCGTGTCTGGCCTTCGTCGGTCAGGACGACGTTGACCGAACGGGCATCATCCCGGCTGCGCTGGCGCACGACCAGCGGCGGGTCCATCGCTTCCAGGCGTTTGACCAGGCCGGTCATGGTGGCGCTGGTCAGGTGGTGGTCGCGGGCAATCTCGCCAATCGGACAGGAACCGCCATGTTCGATGAGCGTTTTGAGCACGAAAAACTGCGGCGGGGTCAGGTCGTGAGCAGCCATGTGAGCGGCCAGCCGCTTTTCGACATCCCCCAGAATACTAAACAGAATCGACCAGAAGGCCGAGATGTCCTGTTCCAGTCCTGATTCCACGCTGTTCTCTCGCTGTTTTGCCCCACGTTTAACATGAGTTTAACGCGAACGAAGCGGAATCAAAAAACGCGGGCTGCCGCGCCCACGTTTCCGCTGCGCCTGCCCATCGACTTCAGGGCATCATTTGCAGCACAGACAGCAGTTCGGTGACTTTGGGCCACACCCGTTCATCAGGCATAATCCACTTTTCCCGGATGATCTGGGCGTGGTCGATGGCGATGAGGGCGGCATATTGTTCGACATTATAGAGATCATGGACGGCCCGATCGACGTCGGACAGCAGCGGGAACTCCAGCGGAACCACCGAACTCATCGAAAAACCGTAGAGGGCGTGCGGCTCTCCGCAGACGAGCAGAGCGACCTGGATGCCCAGCTTCATGAACTGAGGATAATGGCGCTGGAACCACAGGATGCGTCGGACGCTGCCAGGGTCCCAGATGTCGCCCGTAAACCCCAGAATCAGCCCGTGCTCACCCATCAGTTCTTCCAGTGTGGTGACCCGACTCTCGTGCTTCAGAGTGCAACATTGGGGGGCAGGAACGAGAAGCTGTGGCCCCATCTGCCGCGTTGAAATCATCGATGTTCACCTCTTAGCGGCTTACCCGCCATATTACGGAGATTACTGATTCATTCTAACACGGCGCGTGGCTGGCAATTCTCAATGCCTCGAAAATTCATAAATATTTTCGGTTTACCCGAATCCGGCGCGCGGTGGACCAATTCGTTGACTCCGATTTTAGAATCGACTAGACTGTAAAAAAATTCACAATCGGGAAGTGAATCATGCCACGAGACTGGAAATCCATCGTCGATCAGATGATTGACGAAGCGCGGGCCGCCGGTCAGTTCGATCATCTGCCCAACCAGGGCGGGCCGCTGAAATTTGATGACAACCCCTACACCCCATCCGATATGAAGTTAGCTCACAAAATCCTCAAAGAGAATGACCTTGCGCCTGATTGGGTCATGCTGGGGAAGGATGTGGATGTGCTGCGCGAGCGTCTGCTCGAGAATATGCGGAAGGGGCTGCGTGCTTACGAAGGGGCGCTGGCCGATGCTGACCGCAGCACGACGCCCTTTGAACGCCGCCAGCGGGCTGAACTGACGTGGCAGCGGGCGCGCGCAGCTTATCAAACGGCTGCCGCCAAGCTCAACAGCGAGATTGTGCGCTACAACCTCAAGGTGCCGCCGGGCATTATGCAAAAGGGCTTGTTTAATGTCGAGCGGGAGTTAGAACGCCTGGGGAATTCAAAAAGATAGCGTCGCGCACGACGGCGCTATCTCGGTCGATTCGGATAGAGTGCCGCTAGTTCTTTTCTTTGGACGGTTCCTGTGCGTCGTCAGTGGCCGGTTTCTTGCCGCCTTCTTCCAGACCGCGCCGGAAATTGGCAACCGCCGAACCGAGTTCGCCGCCGATACGCGAGACACGACCTACACCAAACAGCAGAAGCACAATCACCAGGATAATAATCAGTTCAGTTGGTCCAAGACTGGGCATTTGAAATTCCTTTTCCTTTTCATTGCCTGCCTATTATAGCACCTTCAAGCGGCGATGGGTCAACTTCGAATTCGATATTGAGCGCAGATTAATCTACTGGCCCACCGGCTCGCCGCACCATTCGATGCACACCAGTCGATTTTTCCGCTGCTCGGCCAGGATATAGTGGGTATGGTCGATGGAACGCGCCAGAGCAAAATCCTGGTCGATGTTGCCCAGCACCAGCGGCAGCATAGTCAGGTACAGGCCGCCGTGACCCACCAGCAGCAGGTTGGCGTCGGACCCATCAGACTGGCGGAGCAGTTGGTCGATGAAGGGGACGAAACGCGCCTGAATATCCCGGAACGATTCGCCGCCTTCGACACGCGCCTCGTAATCCCCATGAATCAGCCAGGCATCCCACACCTGTTTCTGCCGCGCCCAGCTTTCGGGATCGCCGCGGTTCTCGATCACGCCGCAGTCGAATTCGCGCAGCGCGCCAGTTATTTCGTAATCCAGGCCGTGGGCGGCGGCTGCAATCTGCGCGGTTTCGACCGCGCGTGGGATGGGGCTGGTGTAAATGCGGTTCAGGCGCACTGCGCGCAGTTTTTCCGCCAGCGCCCGGGCCTGCTCGCGTCCCAGATCGGTCAGCGGGTGCGGGACATCCCGGTTCGAGATGATGTGCTGAACGTTGGCGATACTCTGGCCGTGGCGGGCGAAATACAGGTTCATCACAGGCTCCTTCGCAGACCGACTCATCTGCCGCGTAACCCTCAGACGGGCACAAGTTGGCATCAAAAGGATGGGTGGTCCACTGTTGCTACCCCCCCTCAAGGATGTTAAACTTTAGCACAATCATTAGAGGAGTCCACGATTCGTGCCCAAACAAGCGTTATATCTCGCCTGGAGGCCGATGCGTTTTGAAGATGTCATCGGCCAGGAGCACATCACGCGCACCCTGCGGAACTCCCTCAAAACGGGCCGCATCCGTCATGCCTATCTGTTCAGCGGACCGCGCGGCACCGGCAAGACGACGACCGCGCGCCTGCTGGCGAAGGCCATCAACTGCACGCATGAAGACCTGGACCACCACCCGTGCAACGAATGTGATGCGTGCCGGGCGGTCAACGAGGGGCGCTACCTTGACCTGATCGAGATCGACGCGGCCACGCACACCGGAGTCGATGACGTGCGCGACCTGCGTGACAAGATCGCTTTTTCGCCCGGAGAAGGCCGCTACAAGGTTTATATTATCGATGAAGTGCACCGCTTCACCGGCAACGCCTTCGATGCCCTGCTGAAGACCCTGGAAGAACCGCCGTCTCATGCCGTGTTCGTGCTGGCGACGACCGA
>JAIOHO010000646.1 GCA_019912905.1 Anaerolineae bacterium | reverse complement strand
CAGCCGGGCGACATCCGTTTGAAAGGCGCGTGCCTGCTCCTCACTAAAGGCGCAGAATAAATAGCCACGCTGCTTCAGCGCCAGGGACTGCGCCGCACCATCACCCAGGTATTCGTTGGCATGCTGAAAGACTTCCAGGCTGCGCACCATCATTCGAGCCAGGCAGACCGCGGGCCAGCAGGTGCGGAAATTTTCCAGCGAGGCCAATGAGCTTCCCGCCCCCAGACGATCGCTGCGCTCGATCAGGACGATCCGCGTCCCCGGCGCAAGCCGCTCAATCGCCCACAGCGCCGCCGTCCCGGATGGCCCCCCACCGATAATAACGACATCTGCTGTGTGCGGCAGCTCTGCTGGACCAGGATTCGATAAAAACCGCGTTGTGGTCATCACTCCGCCATTTCATCCGAGTTGCGACGGCCATCACGATGCAGCGCTAAAGCTAACACGAATCCCATCTCTCGACATCTCCATTTTCCAGACTGATGCGGCTCAGAAATCCAATCGCCATGCCCTGGTCACAGGCGAATTTGTGCAGGCCGGTTACGCCCGACGATCTGATCGGACAGGCGGTTCACAGCCCATACCGTCACCGTGATCGCCAGGCCGGGTGCAAAGCCAATCCAGGGTGCGGATCGAAATGCAGAGCGCCCCTCCGCCAGAATGACTCCCCAGTCCGGTGTTCCTGGCTCATTCCCCAGGCCCAAAAAACTGAGCGCTGCGCCATTGAGGATCGCATAGCTGAATACGACCCCCAGATAGGCCAGCGATGTCGGAAATGCGCCGGGAAGAATGTGGTGAATCAGAATGTAAAATCGGGTCGCACCCAGGCTGAGGGCCGCATCTACGTAACCTTCCGTTTCCAGTGCGCGGATACTCGATCGGATCGTGTAGGCAAACGGCGCGATCTGTGCCAGGCCGAGCGCCATCATGACCGGCACAACGCCCCGCCCCATGAGCGTCAACACGACCAGCGCCACCACCAGACTCGGAATCGCCAGCAGCGCCTGGATCAGCACCAGATCGAAGTCGCGCCGCCACAGACCGGCCAGAATCCCAAGGGGCAGCCCGAATCCGGCAGCAACCCCGGTGGCGAACCCGGCAACTGCCAGGGTATGCCGTCCGCTATGGACCACGCGGCTGAACACATCACGCCCAAGCAGGTCCGTACCCAGTACATGCTCAAGGCTGGGCGGTTGAAGTTGGGATGGCGGGTCCGTCTGGAGTGGGTCAGCCGATGCCAGCAGCGGCCCCAGGATCACAAAGGCTGCCATAGCCACGAGCACGAAGATCGCAGCTTTCACAGCACCACCCGGGGATCAAGTGCATGACGAGTGAGGTCACCGAACAGGCTGAAGACAAGATACACGCACGCGCTCAGACAGACGACGCCCAGCACGATCGGATAATCCTGCTGAAGCACGGCATCAAGCAGCAAGCGCCCGATGCCCGGCCTGACGAACAGGCTTTCGGTGATGACGGTGCCGCTGAATAAAAAGCCCGCCTGGAGGACGATGATGCTGATCACTGGGATGACCGCCACGCGGCAAGCATGATACCCGATGATGCGCCGTCGATGCAGCCCCTTGGCCTGGGCCGTGCGCACAAAATCCGATGCCAGCACGTCGCGCAGACTGGCCTGCATCACGCGTGCAATTGCCCCTGCGGTGTGAAAGCCCAGCACAAGAACCGGCAGAATAAGCTGGCTCAACCGCCCCGCTCCAGCCGACGGTAGCCAGCCAAGCTGCGCCGTAAACAGGTAAATCGCGAGAGTCCCCGTCCAATAAATGGGTACACTGAGCGACAAACCCGTCAGCATCCTCGCGGTTGAGGACCCGATGCGTACTTCAAGCGCTCCGAGCACACCCAGTCCGATGCCGCTGAGGGT
>JAIOHO010000645.1 GCA_019912905.1 Anaerolineae bacterium | reverse complement strand
ATCTGGAACCGCGCACGGTCGATGTGCCGGATGATCTGGCGGCGGCGTTGGCGGAAAATCCGGGCGTGCGAGCCGCCTTCGATGCCTTGTCCAATTCCGTTCGCAAAGAGCATGTTCGCCAGGTGGAATCCGCCAAAGCGGAAGAAACCCGGAACCGGCGTATCGCCAATATTATCGCGAAACTGGGAGAGGAATAATTCATGGAACACGTAACTTCAGCCGATGGGACGACCATTGTCTACCAGCAGTCAGGCACAGGCCAGCCGCTGATTCTGGTGGACGGCGCCCTGTGCCATCGAACCTTCGGGCCGATGGGAGCGCTGGCTCCTTTTCTGGCGGACCAGTTTACGGTCACCATTTATGACCGCCGGGGTCGGGGCGACAGCGGCGACACCGCGCCCTATGCCGTCGAGCGCGAAATTGACGACCTTTCAGCCCTCATCCGCCAGGCTGGGGGATCGGCATTTGTGTATGGTATTTCCTCAGGGGCGGCGCTGGCTGTCGCAGCCGCCAGCCGCCTCCCATCTATTCAGAAGCTGGCCGTGTACGAACCCCCCTTTATGCTCACCGAAGTGGACCGCCAGCAAGCCGCCGCCTACACCCAAGACCTGACCGAACTGCTGGCCGAAGGCCGCCGGGGTGATGCGGTGGCGCGCTTCATGACCCGGGTCGGAATGCCCGACGAAGCAGTGTCCGGGATGCGCCAGGCCCCCATGTGGCCGGGCCTGGAGGCCGTTGCGCCCACTCTGGCTTATGACGATGCTGTTCTGGGCGACAGCTCAGTACCCACTGCACGGGCGGCCTCGATCCGTATTCCGACGCTGGTGATGGACGGCAGCGCGAGTCCGCCGTTCATGCGCGACGCGGCACGAGCACTCGCAGATGCGATTCCCAGCGCGGTGTATCGCACCCTGGAAGGCCAGACGCATGAGGTTTCGCCGGAGGCCCTTGCGCCTGCATTGAAGGCATTCTTCAGGGCATAGCGGATCAGGAGAAGTGACCATGAAAAGGGCAGCGCACGATGGACAGGAAAGCGACTTCCCGCCAGGACTGGCTAGTCCAGCCCGGCGGGCGCTGGCCTGGGCGGGCTATGAACGGCTTGAGCAGTTAACCCAGGTAACCGAAACAGAACTCAAACAACTGCACGGCATGGGACCAAAGGCGCTGGACCAACTGCGGCGTGCCCTGGCGGAAAAGGGCCAGTCGTTCGCCAACGATCCACGCCGTGCCGGGTAGAAGCTGTCGTTTTTGTTCAAGACAGGAACTTTTCACTGGGTTATGATACAAATGTTCTAAGTGTAAAAAAGGAGTGTTCCGATGGGCAAAATTATCGTATCCGAGTTCATGTCTCTGGACGGCGTCATCGAAGCGCCGGAAACATGGCATTTCCCATATCTCAGCGATGAGATGGGGGCCTACAGCGCGGCGCAGATCAACGGGAGCGACGCTTTTTTGATGGGACGGGTGACCTATGACAATTTCGCCGGATTCTGGCCGACCCAGACGCACAACGAGTTCGGTTTTGCCGATAAGCTGAACAATGCTCCCAAGTTCGTGGTATCGACGACTCTGCTCAAGGCCGATTGGAACCACACCACGCTGATCAACCGCAACGTCGTGGAGTCGATTACCCGGCTCAAACAGCAGGTCAGCGGCAATATCGGCATCACCGGCAGCGCCACCCTGATCCAGACGCTGATGCAGGCCGACCTCGTGGACCAATACCAACTCCTGATTCACCCGATCGTCGTCGGCAAAGGCAAGCGCCTTTTTCAGGAAGGAATAGCGACGCTGCCTCTGAAGCTGGTCGAAACGCGCACCTTTCCAAATGGGGTGGTTCTGCTGGTCCATCAGCCTGCCCGGGAAGCCTGACGGCTCAGCGCCTGCCTGACCTCGATCGAAGGAGACTGCCTGCCGGGGGTCTCCTGGCTTTTCCCGACCCGATGCGCTAACCTCGATTCGAAAACAACAGTCGAATAACCTTCCATGCAATCAAGGTAAACCTGATGCACCAATCGCCACCTCGCAGTACAAATGAGCTGCTTGGGTACCCGGCGGATGCCCGTCTCCTGATTATCAACGCCGACGATTTTGGCATGTGTCACGCTACCAATGCGGCCATCCTTCGCACGCTTACGGAAGGGTTGGTCGGTTCCACGACCCTGATGGTGCCCTGCGCCTGGGCCTCGGACGCGCTGCACCTGCTGGCAGAAAATCCGGCGATTCCCTTCGGCGTTCACCTAACGGCCATCGGCGATGGTCCCCGTTATCGCTGGAGGCCGCTCAGTTGCAGAGACAGGCTGCCCTCCCTGGTGGATGAGACAGGCCATTTCTACACGTCGGACCACATGTCCGCATTTCTGGCTGACGTGCGGCTGGATGAACTGGAAGTGGAATTTCGGGCGCAGATCGAGATGGTGCTGGCCGCCGGACTCAGGCCGACTCATCTGGACTGGCATTCGCTGCGCATCCACCGCAGGCCGGAGATTTTCGACGTGATGTTTAAGCTGGCGAGAGCATATGGTCTGGCGCTGCGAGTCCGCGAGCGGCCCCTCATCGAAAGGGTCCAACGGCTGGGATTGCCCTGCAACGACTACGATTTTCTGGACAGCTACGGCCTGGGCAGCGTGGGAAAGATCGAGCGTTATAGCCAACTGCTGCGGGACCTTCCGCCAGGGTTGAGCGAGTGGGCAGTTCATCCCGGCCTGGCCGATGCGGAGTTACTCGCCATCGAACCCGACGGTGCAGCCGTGCGCCAGGCCGATTTAGACTCGATGGTCGCGGCGCAGATTCGGGAGGTGATCCAGCAGGAGGGCATCATCCTGCTCAGTTACCAGCCCCTTCAGGCGCTCTGGCAGGCTGGATAGGAGCCTCCCGGTCTGCCGCCTTAGTCG
Source organism: Anaerolineae bacterium (assembly GCA_019912905.1). GTDB lineage: Bacteria > Chloroflexota > Anaerolineae > Aggregatilineales > Phototrophicaceae. Next base: position 3,974 of record JAIOHO010000645.1, on the reverse strand, counting down.
GAGAGACGTTCGGCGAGGCCGGCTTCGGTGGCCTGACGGACCACGACCTGTGGGGTCTGGTGCCAGGCAGCGCAGGCGTGCAGCGTGCGTTTCAACTCAGCCACCAGATCGTCATCCACGATCACGCCGGGTTCGAGATGCAGCGCCTTGACCTCGAAAATGCCGTCTTTGCGGTGCGCCTTGGGGTCCAGTCGCCCGATCAGGCGGTTGCGATAGAGAATCGGCAGCGTGAAGTAGCCGTATATCCGCTTGTGCGCGGGCGTATAGCACTCGATCTGATAGCGAAAATCGAACAGCTCCTGCGCGCGTGCCCGATCCCACACGATGGGGTCAAATGGGGACAGCAGCGCGGTGCGGGAAACCGGGATTTCCCCTTCTGCTGCGGCGGCCACCGCATCCGCCTGATCCGGGTGGAAATAGCCGGGGACATCCCAGCCTTCGACTTCCACCCTCTGAAGCTGATCGCGTTTCGCCAGCTTCTCGATCACCTGCTGGGCGTCCTTCTTAGCCATGCGGAAATAGTCGGCGATCCAGGCGGCTTTGGTCACCCCCAGCGCCTGGACGGTGTTCCGCACGAAGGTCTCGTGAACCATCTCCACGGACGGCGTGCGAGTATCCTCCCAACCGGGCACGATGCGCTCGCGCAGATCATAGACCCGCTGGAAATGGTGACGTTTCGTGACCATCAGATCGCCGCGCATCCACAGCCCTTCCAGCGCCGTTTTCTCGTCCTTCCAGTTCCACCAGCCGGTTTTTTCGCCGTCGGTGCGTTCAAAATCGGCGGAGCGCACCGGGCCATTCTCGCGGATGTGCCTCAGCAGATTGTCGATCAGTTCCTGATGTTCCTTCATCCAGACCTGCCAGCGTTTTTCCTGCCAGGTCATCCGGTTCAGCATGAAGCGGCGATAGAGCGGATAATCCTCAATCGGCAGGAAGCAGGCCGCGTGGGACCAGTATTCAAACAGCGCGCTCTCGGCCAGGAGTTCGTCCAGCCAGCGCGGATCATAATCGCCCAGGCGACTCCACAGCACCAGATAGGGACTGCGCGCGACGACGTGAATGGTGTCGATCTGCAAAACATGCATCTGCCGGATGATCTGACGCAGGTCTGCTTTAGTCGCCGGGGTGGGTGGGCACTGCTGGAGACCCTGTGCGGCAATCATCAATCCGCACACCGCTTCTTGTGAGAGTGTGGTCATTAGTGTCACTCTGGCATGATGAGATGGTTAGAATAAAACCGATTATAACCATCAGAACTTTTGTTCGCAAGCCGGATGATGGGGATGTCCGGGTAAATCGTATCCGAATTTTCAGGCTTGAGTCCCGCTTCGCAAACCCTGCGCTCCTCCCCAATCACACAGATTAGCCCTTACCGCAGCGGCATTTCCACCGCACGAGTAGAAAAAATGTTCTTGCTCTATCCGTCAGGAGCGATTAAACTGGAGTCATATTTTGCCGTGCGTTGACGTACAGCGCCCGGCAGTCCGACCTCTATCGGGAGGAATGACCATGTGCCGAAATATTCGCACGCTGTATAACTTCGAGCCGCCCGTGACCGAAGATGAGATTCAGGCTGCGGCCTTGCAGTTTGTGCGCAAGGTGAGCGGTTTCACCAAACCGTCGCAGGCCAACGAAGCCGCGTTCCTGAACGCAGTGGACGAGATCACCGCCGCGACCCACAAACTCCTCGATGCGCTCGAAACCAATGCCCCGCCGAAAAATCGGGATGAAGAAGCGGCCAAAGCGAAGATTCGTTCGGTACGGCGCTTCGCCAGCGGATAAGCTGCGCTGACGGATAGACGCATGAAATTTGTCTTTGATCGACGACCGTCCGACGCACCGCTGGTCGAGACCATCTGGCACACGCGCAGCGCGGGCAGCGGCTCGTTCATGTCCAGTGCGGCCAGCAATATCGAGATGGTCGTCACCCAGCAGACGGGCGGAATGTGGCTGACAGTGCGCGGGCCAGAAACGAAAGCCTCCCCTGCCCCTATCCCCGAGGACGCCGAATTCCTGGGCATTATCTTCAAACTGGGGACCTTCGTGCCCTGTCTGCCTGCCAGCGAACTGGTCGATGGGGGCATCCATCTGCCCGAGGCCGCCGGTCAATCCTTCTGGCTGCACGGTTCCGCCTGGCAGTTTCCCACCTTCGACAACGCCGACACCTTTGTGGACCGGCTGGTCCGCCAGGGGCTGCTGGCTCATGACCCCCTGGTGGAGGCCGCCTTGCAGGGGGAGTTGAAAGACGTGTCCGCGCGTTCGGTTCAGCGTCGTTTCCGGCGTATCACCGGGCTGACTCCCGGGACGATGGTTCAGATCGAACGCGCGCGACGTGCGATGACCCTCCTCCAGCAGGGCGTCTCCATCCTCGATACGGTCGAGCAGGCCGGTTATTACGATCAGCCGCACCTGACCCGCTCCCTCAAACATTTCATCGGCCAGACGCCCGCTCAACTCACCGATCGTCGTAGAAACGAATAACTGTCGCTTTGGTGCAAGACCCGGTTTTCTGCTTGGGCTATGATAGGCGTATGGATATTGACCGACAAAAGGAGAACACCATGAGAAACCTCGTCGTCACCGAATTTGTGTCGCTGGATGGCGTGATGGAAGATCCAGGGTGGACGTTCAGGTACTGGAATGACGACATCGCGCAGTTTAAAGGCGAAGAGTCGACCGCCAGTGATGCGCTGCTTCTGGGCCGCGTGACCTATCAGGGGTTTGCCGCCGCCTGGCCCCAGAGCAAGGATGAAGGGGCAGCTTACTTTAACGGTGTGCGCAAATACGTGGTGTCCACCACCCTGGACAAGGCCGAGTGGAACAACTCGGTGCTGATCCAAAACGACATTGTGGCCGAAATCAGCAGGCTCAAGCAGCAGGATGGTCAGGACATTACGGTCCACGGCAGCGCCACCCTGGTGCAGACGCTCATTCAGCATGATCTGGTGGATCGCTATCGACTGCTGGTCTACCCGGTGGTGCTGGGCAAGGGCAAGCGTCTCTTTCAAGAGGGCACCGCGGCGACGCTCAAACTGGTGGAAGCACGATCCCTCAGCTCAGGCGTGGCGGCACTCATCTACGAGCCGGATCGGAAGTAATTCGCAATTCGACGATCATCAAGACCCACTTCGAGCCGGATAGTATCCGGCTCGGACCGCAGCGCGGCAGCGAAATGCTGGACACAGGCTTTCGCAACCTCCATCGCCACCTGGAAGCGATGCTCTTTACCGTGAGAGGTCCAGTTTCATGAAGACCTCGCGCGCCATCATCTCTGGCGGACCCTCAAAGTACGGCTCGGTCCGTTCAAAACCGAGGGTCTGGTAAAGGGACTGCGCTTCCTTCAGAACCACGACGGTGCTCAGGATGAGGGTGGTGTAGCCGATCTGCCGGGCCTCGGCAATCGCCGCTTCCACGAGGGCGCGGCCAACCTTCTGGCCTCGGAATGGAGGGCGCGTCCACAACCGCTTCAATTCGCCAACGCCTTCGCTGAACCTACATAGGGCGACGCAGCCGGCGGCTTCGTCCTCAGCCAGCGCCAGCAGCAACCGGCCAGCGGGTGGGGCATATTTGCCGGGCAGCCCGGCCAGCTCCTCTCGAAAGCCAGTCATTGGGGGCGCGGCGTCGGGGTCCGTCAGATAGGCATCGACCTCCGTGCGAATAAACTCAAAATATTCCGCGAACAGCGCCTGCACCTGCCGGATGTGTTCCTCTGTCACCGCCTGAACAATCGTGACCATGCGCCGCTCCTCCTGAAGTCAGACAAACAAGGGATTGTATACCAGATATAATTGCAGCCTAACAAGACTACCAGGGCTTAAGGAAACCATGTATTTTGCCTGCAATTGGGTTATCAGTCTGGAAACCTCGACTTACCTTTGTGATGCCATTCGTAAGGCTACTCAATTCGGTTTTGACATGCGGCGTCTTGCGACCAATGCTGAAGATTCTGATGGTTTTGTGACAGAGGTCTATGG
>JAIOHO010000644.1 GCA_019912905.1 Anaerolineae bacterium | reverse complement strand
CTCCTTGCCACCCTTCGCATTCGTGGCGGCGACCGTGACCGTACCCTTCCGGCTGGTAAGCTCCACGTCGGCGGGTCGAAGCTTCACCAGCTCTCCCACACGAAGTCCGGTATACAGCAGCAGGTAGACAATCGCACGATCACGAGCCGTTCCCGTTCGCTCCAGTTCGCGCAGCAGCTTTCTAATCGCGACCGGCTCCAGACTTTTGGGTCCGAGCTTCTGTTTTTTCACGATGCCGATGCGCTTGACACGCCGGCGCAGCTCGGTCGATACCAGCTCACGGTCTTCGGCCCAGGCGATCACGTGCTTGATCAGACCCAGGCGGCGATTAATCGTGCCAGGCTTATAGCCCTCTCTTTTACTCCAGTTGACATAGTCCTGCACATCCAGGGCAGTCAGCCGGTCAAGGGCAAGCGATTCGTGATTGACTTGTTCGTACCAACGGGTGAAGTGCTGCCAATCCAGGGAATAAGCGCGGATCGTATTCGCACTCCGCCCCTGTTCGGTCAAATCCTGAACAAAATTGGCAAACATGGGTTCTCCGAAAAGTATTATCCGAAACTCAAATCACGAGATAATCCTGTCACAGAAGCCGAAAATCCGCCATATTCAGCGCATTTCGCACGCTCGAGTTTAGGATAATCACAATTATCTGAAATTTGATTCCGCTTATCGGAAATCTGATTCCTCATACGAGTATTGCGCAGGTTAATTTCCCAAAAATGAGGCCGTGGGTCAAAACATACATTGCGCCGCATAAGAAAATGATTCCGGAATGCGCGATTTTGGCTCAATATGCCTGATCGAGACTGTGAATTGAAATGTTTCTTGGTCTCGTATGACGCGGAAGTGTTGGTTTCAGTACGCTGGGCAAATCGGGTTCGCGGCAGTTTCGAGATTGACCATGAAGTATTTGCCGTCTACCACCCAATTGGATCTCTATCCTGCTTCGGGACTGGATCCACACTGTTCAAGCCAATCCAGCATGGCACGAATACTGCCAGTTGCCAGGCCAATACTTGTATCCGCAGCGCCATAATACAAATTAATGGCGTCCCCATCAGGTGCAATAGTATAGCCGCACGGAAAAACGACATTGCCTACATCCCCGATTTGCTCGTAGGGTTCTTCCGGGCCGAAAATCCACTCGTTGCCACGACTCAAGCAGCGTTCCGGCGCATCCAGATCAAACAGGGCCAGTCCCAATCGGTATATGCAGCCACCTGCTGTCTGCCGGACACCATGATAAATCACCAGCCATCCCTGGGGGGTTTCGATAGGTGGGGGTGAGAGACCGATTTTGTTGGCGTCCCACCAGGCACCCCGCCGGGCTTCCAACAATATTTTATGCCTGCCCCAGTGCCGCAGATCACGCGAATACGAGATCCACATGTGAGCTCTGGAACTGCTGACAGGGCGATGGATCAGAGCCCAATCGTCGCCAATGCGATGAGGAAATAGCGCTGCATCTTTATCTTCCGGTGGCATGATCACCCCATAGCGCTCGAACTGATGAAAATCTTCTGTGAACGCCAGGGCCACGCCCGGCCCATCACGTGTAAAGGCGGTATAGACAATAGCATATTGCCTTAATTCTGGAACATAGGTAATGCGGGGGTCTTCAACGCCCCACAATTCGTCCGGGATATTGTCAGGATCGGCAATAAACGTAGGATGAGAGTCGATCTGCCAGTCATCCCTACCGTTCGCGGATCGAGCGGCACATAAGTGAGAATGCCCACGCCCATCCTCGACGCGGCACAGGAGCAAGGTCGTGCCATCTGGCAGCGTCGTTGCAGCTGGGTTGAACACGCTATGAACCGGGTAGGGCCAATCGGCGGCGGTGAGAATCGGATTCATTTTGTGACGGTGAAAGATCTCGAGATGCTGATTGTTCATTGAGTTATGCCTCCATGATTTGCAGTGGGTTCTCAGCCAGGCGCAACTCCAACCAGGACTGTAAATAGGCTAATGTAGACTCCGCGCCTTGATTCTCGTTCGCGCGGTCGGGGTGGAGGCCATCGCGGCAGCCACCCGTTGTCGGGTCATAAACGGGAAGATTCAAATCGTTGCGCCCCAGAAACCACTCGAAAGCACGTTGAGCTTCGATACGCCAGCATTTGTCTCCTGTACTCAGATAAGCTTCGAGGCAGGCAGAGACCATCGCCTGTGCTTCTACCGGCTGTTGATCAAACCTGGCCCGTTCACCATTCTGTTGATAAAAGCCGTTGGAGCCAATCGGCACAAATTGACCTCCTAACGCGTCCGGGTGCTGCAAATCGGCCAGCCAACGAAGTGACTCCAAACCAGCCTCGGTCATCTCCTTATTCGGTATCCACTGACCGCACATGAGCATGGCCTGGGGCATCACGGCGTTGCAATAGGTCAGGCCTGGTTCATACCAACGCCATTCGTCCGATCTGGCACTTTGATATAAGGCGAGCAAGCGCCCGGCTAATTCATCACGGATCTGGTTGATCAACCGATCACCCTCGAACCGCCGTAAGTATTCGTGAATGCCGATAAGGGTGAATGCCCAGGCTCGCGGGCTGGTCGTATCGAGTATGGCAGGCAGCCCCTGTTCGAACAGCCAACTCGCCATATTTCTTAGGGCCGGGGCGTTCGAGCGTCCGATCACGGTTCCCAATGCCCACAAAGTACGGCCATGGCTGTCGTCTGATCCAGCATCTTCCAGCCAACGGCGCTGGTAATCCATGAAATTGCGAAAACGCCGGTTCTCCTTATTGAAGGCGTGCCAGATAAACGCAAGATAGCGTGAAGCAAGATCGAATGCTTCACCGTTCACAAGTTCCTCCAGGTGAATACTCACAATCAGCGCGCGCGCATTGTCGTCAATACTGTAGCCCTCACCATAATTGGCGACCGTAAAACTGGCGTGCTGCAGCATGCCGGTGTCATCCGTCATCCGATGCAAGTGATCGAGCTTGAGGGGCGGCAGTTCGCCCGGGCGTTTATCTAACGGCTGGACCACCAAGCCGCCGGGAGAGGCATTGCGACGTCCAGATCGAGCGCGTTCGAAACTTTCCATATACCGATGCGCCACCTGCGGCCAGACCATTGACCTTCCAAACAGGTACGCTCGTTTGCGCATGGCATCGCGCATGGAATCATGATCTAAGAGATCAATCACTGCCTCAGCAAGTTTTGCCGAATCATGAAACGGTACGAGCACACCCCGTTCGTCGGCCAGAACTTCTTCTGCATACCAGTATGGGGTCGAAATGACGGCTTTGCCCGCGCCAAGCGTGTAGGCCAGCGTGCCAGAGGTAATCTGCGCCGGATCTCGATAGGGGGTTACGTAAATATCCGCGGCGCTGATGAATTCATTAAGTTCCTCGAGACTCACGAAGCGATTGTAGAAGACCACGTGGCCTTCGACGTTTTTGTCACGAGCCAGGCGCTGCAGGGACAGGCGATAGGTTTCACCCTCGTTCCGCAAAACATGGGGATGAGTCGCCCCGAGGACGAGATACACCACATTCGGATGTTGGGCCACGATAGCTGGCAAAGCAGCAATGACATCTTCGATCCCCTTATTGGCTGAGAGCAAGCCGAAGCTCAGCAAAACCATTTTCCCCTCGACTCCAAAGAGGTCTTTGTGAAAACTGGAGTCCGCAAAAGGCACAACGGGAATGCCGTGAGGAATGAAATCAATTTTCTCAGGCGGAATCCCGTAGACCTGTCGCAAGAATTCCACACCACGCTCGCTCATGACGATTACGCGATCTGACAGGGCTGCAATTTCATCAAGGACACGTCGTTGATCTGTGTTGGGATCGCGCAGCACGGTGTGCAAAGTCGTGACGATAGGCATATGCAATTCCCGCAAGAGAACCAGGATGTGACTGCCTGCGGGTCCACCGTAAATTCCGTATTCGTGTTGCAGAGACACCAGATCGACACCATTGATGTTGAGGAAGTCTGCGGCACGACGATAGGAGTCAATATCTTTTTCTGCCAGTTCAAAACGAACACGCGAAGGATAAACATAGCCAGCCGCAATGTCGTTGACAGGCAAAGCAATGCAGGTGGTTTCACGATATTCCGCTGCGATGGCCTCACACAGATCTGTCGTAAACGTAGCAATACCGCATTGGCGTGGTAAGTAGTTACCAATAAACCCAATGCGGTTGATGGTTGAATTCACTGAGTCGTAGCTCATATTCCAAGTACCTCCGGTGCACATCGTGAATGGCAATGGAACAACTCTGATTCGCTGACCATGTTTTTGCACGCCTCCTCAATTGTCTGCTCAAACAGGGCGCACCTTTCACCCTAGACTTTGCTCGATAGGCGCTACAACAGGCATAGCCAGCCCTTGCTTTCTCATTGTCCAGATTCTGATAGCGATCGCGGCTGTTTTTCGCTTCGTGCTTCAGATTGATGCCGCCGAGTTCCTCCGCCAGGCTGCCGCTGCCTCACCGCATAGAATGAGCAAATGTTTGGATTGCGTGTACGCCCAGGCGGCGGCGCACGGTTTGCAGATCAGGATGTCTGCTGTGCTCTCATCGATCTCAAGTAGTTCCCAGCTCAGATAATCGTATGTTAGGCGCTCCGCTTCTTCGGTTGACGCAATCAAACGTGGGATCATTGGCAATCGGTGCAGCAACGTAGTCTTCACTGTTCTTCTTCGATCCCTAAAAATCGCATGACCACCTCTGCCTCGCTGGGGTAGAGGTGCGAGCCTGCGCTTGCCAGGCTTCGATGCGACTTGGACGAGGTCCGCCCATAAACCCAACAGTTTTCGTAGCAGCTCGTGCTGTTTCGGTATCGAAAGCCCCATCCTCAAGCCTCAAGCAGGATGAATCTACCAATGCCGTGCTTGTCCGCTGGGGCCAAAGACTTGTCTAGCAGTTGTGTTTGATGAGCAGGAGGAGCCTAAATCTCGCGTGGATTAGCGCAGAGACTTAACAAGCATGATCAAACCCGAATAAAGGGAAATGGTGAGGGCAGTGACTTTTTGAGCCAATGCTTGTCTTTGAAAGGTCCCCTCATTAGGAATAGGATACCACTGTTCCCGTTGGAGTCACGTTGGATACGACGTGGCTCCACACTTGGCAGATTACAGATAGAGTTAAGAGATTATATCATCCCTATGCAGTTGTCCGCCGTTGCCCTGCGACTTCTTCCTTGGAATGTCGCTGATGAGTGCTTCGGTTGTCAAGATCATCGCGGCGATGCTGGCGGCATTCTTAACTGCACCACGCGTAACTTTGGCTGGATCAGGTATGCCGGCCTCGATCATATCGACATATTGGTTCGTCATGACGTCATAACCGATGCGATGATTCTGGCGGCTCTTCTGCAACCGCCGCACGGTGTCAATAACAACCGCTCCGTTCACCCCGCTATTCTCGGCAATACGGCGCATAGGCGCGTCCAATGAACGGCGCACAATGCTGATGCCGGTGTTTTCATCTTCATAAGTAAGACTCAGCCGTTCAAGCGCCTGCATCGCATTGACGAGCGCGACACCGCCGCCAGGTACGATGCCCTCTTCGACGGCGGCGCGCGTCGCACTCAGCGCATCTTCTACGCGGTGCTTCTTCTCGTTCATCTCAGTCTCGGTCGCCGCACCGACGCGGATCACGGCGACACCGCCCACCAGTTTGGCGAGGCGTTCCTGCAGCTTCTCGCGATCATAATCGCTGGTCGTATTCTCAATCTCAGTACGGATCTCCAGGATGCGCCCCTGAATTGCTGCCGGATCACCGCCGCCGTTTACAATCGTGGTGTCGTTTTTGGTGCTGAGAACCTTGCCCGCGTGTCCAAAGTCATCCATTGTGACGCTTTCGAGCTTGCGTCCGGTCTCTGCGCTGATGACCGTACCACCCGTAAGGATGGCGAGATCGTGCAGCATAGCCTTGCGGCGATCCCCAAAACCGGGTGCTTTGATCGCCAACACGTTCAGGACGCCGCGCAGTTTGTTCAACACCAGTGTTGCCAGGGCTTGACCATCAACATCTTCTGCAACAATGACCAATTCACGCTTGCCTGACTCCACCAGTGTCTCCAGCGCGGGGACAAGGTCCTGTGCACTGCTGATCCTCTTTTCATAAATCAGAATGTGCGCGTCGGTTATTACGGCTTCCATCATTTCGAAATCCGTCACAAAGTAGGCGCTGATGTAGCCCCGGTCGAACTGCATCCCTTCAACAAACTCGGTCTCGAATTCCAGACCCTGACTACTCTCAACAGTGATCGCGCCGTCCTTGCCGACTTTGCCCATTACTTCGGCGATGAGCTGGCCGATCTCAGTATCCTGCGCGCTTACAGTGGCGACGCAAGCGATCTCATCGTGGGTGTTGATTGCCATGGATTGTTCCAGGATATGCTCGGATACCGCGTCGGCAGCCGCCATGATCCCGCGCTTCAGCAGCATCGGGTTCGCACCCGCCACAACGTTTTTCAGCCCTTCATGCACGATGGCCTGAGCCAGGACGGTGGCGGTGGTGGTCCCATCACCGGCGATGGCATTAGTTTTGGTCGCGGCCTCTTTCAGAAGCTGTACACCCATGTTCTCGAAGGGATCAGCCAACTCAATTTCTTTTGCGACCGACACACCATCGTGGGTGACGGTCGGTGTCCCATACTGCTTGTCAAGCGCCACATTGCGGCCTTTGGGGCCAAGTGTTGTTGCCACAGCTTCCGCCAAAGCGTCCACTCCGCGCTTGAGATACATCCGTGCGTTTTCGTTGTAAACCAGTTGTTTCGCCATCTTACTTCCTCTCCAATCCTTTTCGTGGATTGTCCTTACTGTCACAATAATGTTTTTTACAGCTTCTACTTTCTGGAAGAGCGGTTTTTCACGGCCCATCTGGATGGCTGCTCAGATATCATTTCTGAAGAATAAATGGTTGCCTGCGGACAGATCCAGTGAGGTACGGTTGGTGAGTGATGAACCATCTAGAAGCACAAGCACTTGAGCCAATATCGATTCCTTTTAGGGCATTTTTTTGACCGGCACAGCAGCCATTTTGCCTCCGGTTCGATCCGGTCGCATATCCGCTACCCCTTGCAGGAAGCCGATAAATATCAACGCTTCATCGAGGGCGCGTACCGTATGGGCCTCACCCGGACTGAAGATGAGTAACGAGTTCGGACCAAACTCCTGCGCTTGCTCACCACGAACTGAAAACATTCCATGCCCTTGCAGGATAACCACAAAGAATGGTGAGTGGGGCACACTGTGTTCCGTGATCTCCTGACCGGGTTTGAGTATCCAGCGCAATATCCGTCCGTCTTTATGTACAAAGAGGGGCTGAGCGAATGGGACTGATTCATGAAACTCAAGGTTGTCTAACAGTTGTTCAGATTTCATGCGGTAATCTCCGTTTTGTTCCGTCGCAAGCGCATGGCTTCGCCGTGATATATTGGATGAGCGTACAGCCATTAGCTTTGAACCCGCCTAATATCCGTCCAGGTAAGACGCCGCATGCCCCCACTGACCTTGCTCAGCAAGTGATAGACCGGGGCATAGTCAACCCTTCCCCCCTCGTTATCCCAATTCTGCAATCGATCTCGACTATCTTGCGTCTGTTTAATCGCAAGAACGTGATTAATTTCATCGGCCAATATTTTCAGTAGATTTTGAGTAGATGTCACCACTTCAGTCGGTTCCGCCCCGTTGAGCAAAGAGACGAACCCCGATAGGTTGATCTCCAGCGCCCCAACACTGCTGAGCAGTCGCTTCAATTCTGCTTCGGACATGGGAGTCAGCGCCGCACTCAACTGCGGATTTCCGACGAGATTGTTCGCTGTTTCAGATTTGTTGATCACGTTGAATCATTCCTGTATAGTGCGAAACACTCAGGCATTCAGGCTATTGCCTGCTCACCAGTTTGTTTCTTCGCTTTTATTTCGGTGGCTCCAAACTGTTCCTGGATGGTGCCTGCCAGGACTTCATGATTACCGTTGATCATCATGTGTTCGTCATGGATCAGGGCACCCCACCGCTTCTTGAGATTGCCACTGAACTGCTTCCACTTCCCCGCGATCTGGTGCCATTTGGTCATCGTTTTTCTCTCGATGAATTCACTGAGTCGTATGCGCACATAAAGCAGTGTTGTGTTCTCGAAGCGGCTCGTTCCCGGGCTCCGATCTAATAGCCTCTATCGTTTAACCAGGGGGCAATACTGATGGCAACTATCATGATGAAGATTGCGGCCAACCCTGTAAACAGGATCTGGGCCAGGCTACCCGCAGCACCAGAAGCATCCCCAAGGCTGAAAAGCACGGCGAAGATGAGGAAACCCAGGAGGGTCAGAACTACTTTCCACATAGTGATCTCCTTGCACATGTTCCGGAGCCTGCAAGCTTTGGTAGCACTCATTGCTGTAGCAAGAAGCTCCCATTCCAGCACTACCGTTCGATAGGGCAGGTTTGCTCCACTCCAGTTCAGGCGTTTTTATTCAGCATACCCACGAAGATAATGTTACGAGCCTCAGACTCCGGCGATTCATTGCCGGGTAAATTAAAGGCTGTATTGCTGCCGTCGCCGTCGCCGTACTTGGTACCAAGTACTCTGAATAACTCCGGGTAAACGTGCCGCCGCAGCATTCTACGGTCACAGAGTAGCCAACCATCAGGGATGGTTTCGCCAGCATACGCCCTGATTTGACCCAGCGATGGGGCTGTTTTCTCGATCGCCGCGACCGTAAACTGCTCGATGATCTCTTTCATCACGTTCTCCTCTGGGTGTTGTGTTTGGCAATTGTTTCATCCATTTTCATAAGATCACTCCATATACTGTCTCTTGCTGCTTGATTATGCAGGTCGTTCGATTGGGACGACCTGCATCGCGGAACTGAAACCCACGCGTGCCAAAAGTGATCGATAGATGATCAGCAAGGCTTCAAACACTCCCAAATTCCGAACCGTCTCAAATAAAGAGCTGGACCAGTGGGTCAATGGGTAAGATCAGCCCACCGGTCGGTTGTACTTCCGCGGTATCAGATGCCTACTGGGTTAAAGATTCAGGATTCAATCGACTGTTGGTTGGAACCGGATCAGCATAACCTTGTGGCCGGCCAAACAGTGCACCCGCAACCTTTGCGCTTATCCAGTTGTAGTAACCATTGTATTCGTCAGTGGCGACATTTAGCTCCATTAACGCGAGCAAGGCAACGCCCATCGTCGTATCCATGTCGGCGACCTGTATCCGGAACTCGTCCGTATCCAATGCAGGCACGGCATTCGAGCCTTCCAGCAGGTCATGGATATTCTTACTGAACGTTACGATGCCTTGAAAGCGACTTGCTATGGTGGCATTGGCGCGGTTAAACG